>DAIDTM010000291.1 GCA_027457205.1 Anaerolineae bacterium
ACAAAGAACTTGACTTTTGATATTCTAAATGCTATAATAAATACGTCAGATAATTCATCTGATACATCAATCCACGATCAAATCACCAAATTGCCGCTAACTCGGCTCGGTAACTCGCAACACCTTCGCAGTCCAAAATAATTGCTGGCAGCGTCTGCCAAGCACAAGTCAAACCGGTTTGATTCCAAAGGAGGAAAAGAAGGAATGAGTACCGAAAGGGTTCACCCGATCGTTCTTGAAGCGCAAGAAATGCTTCGCAAGGGCGAAATGTCGCGGCGCGACTTTTTGCGATTCGCCACCTTGCTGGGCGTTTCGCTCGCCGGCGCGAACATCCTCGCCGCGTGCGCGCCTCAAGCCGCTCCCACCACTGCCCCCACCGCCGCTGCCACGGCTGCCGCAGCAACCGCAGCGCCCACCGCCGCGGCGACTGTCGCCGCCACCGCGACCTCCGCGCCGCAGCCCACGGCGACGAGCGTGGCTGCCGCCATCGTCCGCGGCGGCTCGATCACACTGCGCTCGCGCGTCGACCGCGTCGATGACCCGGCTCGCTTTTCGCTCGTCAGTCAGTCACACCCGTGGCGACACGTGTTCGACTATTTGACTTCGGTGGATGCCAAGGGCATCGCCCATCCTTACCTCCTGGACAGCTGGACGGCGAGCGATGACCTCAAGACCTGGACGCTCAAACTGCGTCAGGGCATCAAGTTCAGCGACGGCAAAGACTTGACCGCCGACGATGTGATCTTCAACTTTACGCGGTGGCTCACCAAGAGTACCGGCTCGTCGCTGATGGGACAGATGAGCTACCTCACTCCCACCGGCTTGGAAAAGACCGACAACTACACCGTCACCTGCCACTTGACCAAGCCCACGATCACGTTCCCGTACGATATGGCAGGGTACCCCGCCGCAATCGTTCCCTCGACTTTCAACGGCGACATCACGCGCCAGCCGATTGGCACGGGCGCGTTCACGATGAAAGAGTTCGTGGTCGGCGAACACTGCCGGTTGGCGCGCCGCGATGGGTACTGGCGAATGGGCGCGGACGGCAAAGCGCTGCCCTACCTGGACGAAATCGTGATGGTTCAGATCGGCGATGATCCTTCCGCGTGGCTGTCCGCGCTGCAGAGCGGTCAGGTGGAAATGATCGCCGAACCGCCGGTCACGGTCTGGGAAGGCGTGAAAGACAATTCCAAATTCACCATCGTCTCCATCCCCACTTCCGCGACGCGTGTCCTGCGCGTCCGCGCCGATCAAAAACCGTGGACAGACAACAACGTCCGCCAAGCGCTCAAGCTTTGCCAGAATCGCGATAAAATCCTGGCGCTGGCTCTGCGCGGTCAAGGCGTCATCGGCAACGACAGCCATGTCGCGCCGATTCAGCCGGAGTACGTGGACATCGCGCCGGTCGCCTTCGATACGCAAAAAGCCAAGGCGCTGCTGGCGCAGGCAGGTTATCCCAATGGTTTGACCGTGGAACTGACGGTTGCCACCGACTGGCCCGAGTCGATGGCGTACGCTCAGGCGTTGAAGGAAGACGCCGCGGCGGCGGGCTTCACGATCAACCTGAAGACGATGCCGGCGACCCAGTACTGGGACGGCTGGACGGATTTCAACATGGGCATCACCTGGTGGTCGCACCGTCCGCTCGCGGAGATGACGTTGGACGTCGCGTACACCGGCGATGCGAGCGGCAAGCCGGTCGCGTGGAACGAATCCCACTGGGTCGATACCGAGTTTCAGACGCTGCTCACCCAAGCCGACGGCACACTGGACCTTACCGCGCGCCGCGCCATCGTCGGCAAGATCGAGCAGATTATGGTCGACCGCGGTCCGATTTGCACGCCGTTCTTTATGAACGTCTGGGAGATCTACACCAAGAACATCCACGGCGTCACGCCTTCGCCGGAAGAGTACGTCATCCTGCACGAGGCGTGGAAAGAAAAGAGTTAGGCACGGTTCCACCCGATCGATCCATCGTTGCCTGACCGCCGCCCTCCACCGTCGTTGAGCATCGCCGCCGGTTGGCAGTCGGCGGTCAGGTTTTGGTAGTGCGCGAACTCCTTCGCACGAATTCAACTTGATGAGGAACGTCCAATGATTGCCACACATGGTTTGAGCATGACCAGCGCGCATTATGCGCGGATGGGCGAACAAGAGTGAACGAAATCCATCTCGCGAGTCTGGAGATTTTGCGGCGCGTCGGGCTAGATGTCCACGATGAAAAAGCGCGCGAGATTCTGGTCAAGGGCGGCGCGAAGGCAGACGGCATTCGCGTTCGCCTGCCGGAGTTTATGGTGACGCGCGCGCTGGCGACCGTGCCCAAACGAATGACGCTGTACGACCGCCACGGCAAAGCCGCGATACACGCCGGCGGATACAACACCTACTACGGCGGCGGATCGGACTGTCTCAACATTCTCGATCATCGCACCGGCGAGCGGCGCAGACCGGTGCTGAAGGACGTCGTCGAAGCAGCGACGCTGATGGACGCGCTGCCGGAGATCGATTTTGTCATGTCGGCATTTCTGCCGGAAGATGTCGATCAGCGCATCTACGACCGCTACCAGATGGAGGCAATGCTCAACAACACGGCCAAACCCATCGTCTTCGTCACGCCCGATTTTGAGGGCTGCGTCGCCGCCGTCGAGATGTGCGAGGTGGTCGCCGGCGGCGCGGAAGCGTTTCAGCGCAAGCCATTCGCGACTTGCTATATCAACGTCACTTCTGGTATGATTATGAATGCCGAGGCGCTGCAAAAGTGTATGTATCTCGCCGAAAAGGGCTTGCCGCAATTGTGGATTCCGTTGAACGCCGGCGGCGTCAACTCGCCGGCGACGACCGCGGGCACAATGGCTTCGATGAACGCGGGCATCCTGCTCGGCATCGTCCTTTCGCAGTTGGTACGCGAAGGCGCGGCAGTCGCCGTGCCGGGCTGGAACGGCGGACCGTACAACTTGCAGACGATGGTCGGCAACTATGTTCTCGCCGACGAGCAGGGCGTGCCTACGTCGATGGGCAAATACTATGATCTGCCGGTCTTTGGGCTGGGCGGCTCGACAGACTCTAAAGTGCTCGATCAGCAATGCGGAATGGAAGCGACGATCAGTCTGCTCACCGCGCTGCTGCACGGCGCGAATATCGTGCACGACGTTGGCTTTATGGACGCGGGCTTGCAAGGATCGCTGCAACTGATCGCCATTGCCAATGACACGCTCGGTTTCATTCGCGCGATGACCAAAGGCGTTACGGTCAACGACGAGACGCTGGCGCTGGACGTTATCGAAGAACTCGGACCGACCGGCAGCTATTTGGGACACGCGCATACGATCCGGCATTACAAAGAGCCGTACTATTCCAAGTTGGCGGACAAGAACCAATACGCCGTCTGGCAAAAACGCGGCGGCACGACGATGGAAGCGCGCGCCGCAAAAATGGTGGACGACATTCTCGCCAAGCATACGCCCGAGCCGTTGCCCGCCGACGTGCAGCGCGATATCAAAAAGATCGTCGAGCGCGAGCAAGCATGGATCGATAGCCAAGGTTAGTATCGGGCACGATACGCGTTACGTAATACGCAATACGAATCACCGTATTACACTTCGCGCCTTTGAACCGCTGAGGAAATCCGATGGCTCGTTACATCGTTCGTCGCCTGCTGACCATGCTCGTCACGATGCTGTTCGTCTCCATCGTCGTATTCGGCGTGGTCGAGATCGTCCCCGGCAATGTCGCGCGGAACATCTTGGGCGCGTACGCTACTCCCGAGCAAGAAGTGTCGATGTCGAAGCAGCTGGGGCTGGAGCGCCCGGTCGTGATCCGCTACATCACCTGGCTGCTTGGCTCGGACTGGCAAGCCGAACGCTTGATCGGTCTTCCGCTCAAACAGGTCACCATCTCCCAAGGCATCGTGAAAAAATACCAGCAGTGGTGGGCAGTCGATGCGGCGGGCAACCTGGCGCAGTGGACGGTTGAGGGCGAGCACCTGTACGAACTGATTCGCCAGCCCGACGGCAGCGTCAAGAAAGTGTTGGACGATCAGGCGTGGCGCAAGGACGCGCAGGGCGACAACTATTTCTGGGGCGTCGATACCGCCAATCGCGCCGCCGAGTGGATCCAAGGCAAAGGCGGCGTCGAATATCGATTGACCGAGGCGGGCTGGATCAAGTCGAACGATTCGCCAGTGGACTATGTGCCGCTGGTCCAGGGCTTGATCCGCGGCGACGCCGGCATCTCGCTGCAATACCGCGCGCCGGTGAGCGACGTGATTGCCGGTCGCATCGAAAACTCGGCGGTCCTCGCGACTCTGGCGTTTCTCTTTGCGATGCCGCTCGGCGTGATCCTCGGACTGATCGCCGGGCTGAACGAGGGCAAACGCCTCGACCGCATCATTTCGCTGGGTGGTCTGATGACGACGGCTTCGCCGGACTTTGCGACCGGCATCATCTTGATCATGGTCTTTAGTCTGTGGCTCAAGTGGCTGCCGGGCGCGGCGGTATTTACCAC
>DAIDTM010000292.1 GCA_027457205.1 Anaerolineae bacterium
GAATATTTTCCGCGTGCAAAATGCGCGGCTCGGGATGCGCGCCGCGGAGCAGCAGCGCGGCGTCGCGGCTGATGGACGAGGAAACGCCGAGGAGGACTCGAAATGCCGGGACAAGGAGCAGGTTGAGAGCGTAAGAGTAGCGAGGGAGCGACGATGTTTTCAAACGCCAAGGCCTCGCTGCTATCGCGTCGCGCGGTACACCAGCCACATCCGCTGCACCGCCGTGAGGTTCGTGAAGACCGCGAGAATTGCCAGTACGATCAAGATCGACGCGTCGCCAAGCGCGGCGGTCAGCAGCAAGCCGATCACCAAGAGGGCGATGCGCTCGAATCGCGTCATCAGCCCTTCTTTCATTTCTACGCCGATGCCTTCGGCGCGCGCGCGCGCGTAGCTCACCATCAGCGATCCGAGCAGCGTGAGGAAAACCAAATACGCGACGAACGTCATCCCGCGTTGCAAGTACCAGTACATAATTCCGAGGTACAGCGCGCCTTCGGCGAAGCGATCCGTCGTGGAATCCAGGAACGCGCCGAACTTGGTCACGCGGTTCGTCAGCCGCGCCAGCGAGCCGTCCAGCGCGTCGAAGATGCCTGCCGCGATGATGAGCACGCCGCCGAGCGCGAAATTACCAAATGCCAGCACGACGCCGATTCCGCACATCGCGAAAAAGCCGATCAGCGTCAGCATATTTGGCGTCAGTCCCAGCGCGCCCAGCGCGCGCGAGATGGCGTTCAAAAGGAATTGGACGCGTTGGCGGACTAGATTGCTCAGCAATGAATCCTCGTTACGAGTCGTTAAGTGGGATTGAATCTCTCTAGATGGAATGGTGCTAAATCCACGCTCCGCGATTCGCCGTCCACGATCATCTCGCTGACGCACGCGCCAACGGCTGGCGCAAGCGCGAACCCGGTCCCGCTGAACCCCGCCGCAATGATGAGTCCGTGAAATCCGGGTGCGTGTCCCAGCACGGCATGACCGTCCGCGGTCATATCGTAAACGCCGGCGTGCCCGCGTGTAAAGCGCGCGTTCGCCAACGCTGGAACGCGCGTTGCGATGCGCTGCTGAATCGCGGCGACGCTGGTAGGCGCGATCGTTTCATCGAATGGATCGAGACTTTTGAGCGGATCGGGGAGCGGCGCGGTCAGCCCACCCATCGTCAAGCCAAACGGGTGCGGACGAAGATGCGCGCCGGTGATCGTATCGACAAACGCCGCGTGCCCGGCTTTCAACTCGCGCGGTCGCTAGAAGAAGGCGACTTCGGCGCGCAATGATCGAATGCCGATTTCGATGCCCAGCGGTTTCAGCAAGCGATCCTACCACGGTCCTGCCATCACGACGACCGTGAGCGCATCGATCTGCCCGACGTTCGTATCGACGCCGTAGACGCGCCCGTGATCGACGAGGATCGACTTGACGAACGTGCCGGTCTTGAACGTCACGCCGAGGTCTTTGGCGCGCGCGGCAAGCGTTTGCGTCGTTGCGACCGGATCGGCGTAACCAGACTCCGGTTCGTACGCGGCGAGCGCCACGTCGTCGATGCGCGCCGCGGGCTGAAGTTCGCGCAGTTCTGCCGGTGAAACGATCTGCGTGTTGACGCCGACGCCGCGCAGCATTTCGACGTGCTGCCGCAATTGCGCCGCGTCTGCTTCGCCGCTGACGATTGCTAACCCGGTCCGCGTGAATTCACAACTGCCGCCGACCAGGTCGTGCCAGTTTTGAAAAGCGTGGAGACTCGCCAGCGCCAGCCGCGCCTCCGGCTCGAACGGATAGTGCGTGGGCACCAACGCGCCGCTGCGCTTGGTCTGCCCGGACGCCACCGCGCCTTTTTCAACGACGATGACGCGCGGACCTTTTGCGCGCGCCAGATGAAACGCGACGCTGCACCCCATCACGCCCGCGCCCCCGATCACGACGTCCGTTACGACGGTCACGCGGCTGCCTTTCGCCGATAGCGCAAGCGCCGCCAGTTCAGCAAGTGTCGCACGCGGACAATGCGCCGAATACCCGTCGACGATTTGATCTTGGTAGCCGCGACCGGCTGCGCCGCGATCAATTCTTCGTAGTACGCCAGCACGCGTCCGGCGATCCTGCTCCAGTCGTACTGGATCGCTTTGCGCTTACCGCATTCCGACATCGCCGCGCGCCGCGCCGGATCGTTCAAGAGTTGAATGACCGCGCGCGCGAGCGCCGGCGCGTCTTCGGGTGGCACGAGCAATCCTTCCGCGCCGTCTTGCAGGACGGGACGAAAGCCGGTAATGTCGCTGGCGACAATCGGCAGGCCGGCAGCCATCGCTTCAAGCAAAATAATGCCGAAACTTTCAAAGCCGGTGTTGGGCGCGCAATAGACCGTCGCGGTGCGATGATAGCGCGGTAGTTCTTCCGGCGAAACATAGCCGACGAAATGAACGCCGCGCAATTTGTGGGCGTGAGCGTAGCGGATGAACGGCGCCTTGTCCTTGTCGCTGAACGCGCCGACGACGATCAGCCGCGCGTCCGGAATCGCCTCTTTGATGTACGGGTACGCGCGCAACAAATATCGAAAGCCCTTGCGCTTGTCCATCCGCCCCACGTACAGAATATTCGGACGACCGTCGTTGAACTGCGCGATGGGCTGCAGGTCTGGCGACGAAAATCGTTCGTAGTCGATCCCATTCGGGATGATCGTGTAATCGCCTGGAAAATATTGAGTGATGTACTCGCGGACGGCGTCGGAAACAAAAATGCGTCCGTCCAGGCGATTGAACACGCGCTGGAGCAGCGGACGCATATACTCGTACATCACGTTGGACTCGCGGTAGGCGTGGAACGTGCCGACATTCAGCGCGTGCGAGTGCCGCAGAACGACGAGCGACAAAATCGGGACTGTCGGCTCGTGGACGTGCACGACGTCGAATTTTTCGTCGCGCAAGATCTTTTTGACGCGGCGATACACCGCTGGCGCAAGTGTGATGCGCGCCGTCGATCCGCTGTACGGCACCGGCGACACCGCGCCGCTCACTTTGATGACGTGCTCGCCGAGCACATCCTCATCCGTGCTGGACGCGGCGATGATACGCGTGTCGTGTCCCAATGCGCGAAATTGCTTGTCCAGCGCTGCAATGTGTTCCGTTACGCCGCCAGGGTACGGATAGTCGTACGGTGAGACGAGTGCGATTTTCATCGAAGACCTTTGGGTGTGCGACGCACTTCAAACGCGCGTCGCAGGCGGTCGCGCCAATTGTTCGGGCATTT
>DAIDTM010000293.1 GCA_027457205.1 Anaerolineae bacterium
ATTATAGCACATCGGCGGCGGGCTTGTCAATAAGTATAAAATATTTTATACAAATTGGGGCGGCACGAGAGAGACCCTCTCAGGGTCCCACGCGCCAGTTTTGCAGATACACGTGATCGGTGCCGGTGTTGAGCGGCAGACGCTTCAAATCACTGCGCGTGTACGCACCCATTTCAAAGCGATACGTGCCCGACGGCAGATCGCCGGGGAGCGTCAGCGAGTGCAATTGAACGACCGTATCGCCCGGCTGTAGAAAATCCGGGATGACTTCAAAGCCGTCAAACTGCGCGACCACATGCTGCTGCGCGTCGAGCAGGTGAACGAACACCGCCATGCTGGGTGGACGCTTGAGCACGCGCCAATACGTCAGGATGTTGAGCTCATTGCCGGGCAGCGCGTTCGGATTCAGGATTTCGTACCCCTCGAACTGCAATACATCGCTCACCTGCAGCGGCGCGGTGATCGGCGCATTGGTGCTCGGCGAGACGACCACGCCGGCGCGCGCTCGCGCGAGATGTTCGTCCAGTTGCGCGCGCGACACAAAATACACGTGCAGCGGCCGTTGCCCTTGCGGGTCGACACGCGAGTCGACCGCGATGGGCTTGGCAAGATCGAGGAACGCTTCGAGCAGCGCACCGGGCGGCGCGCCAAAAATCTGAAACGCGATGCGGTCGCCGCGCGGATCGTTGGGAAACACAAACGCCGTGCTGACCGAATAGCGCATGGCAATGTCCTTGCGCTGGATAGGACGCTGGATATTGTTCAAGCGCCAGGTGTTGTAATAGTCCATCACATAATTCAACGGCGTTGTATCCGGCGACGTGTCGAGGTACTTGCCGACATCCGCGTAGAACGCCAGCGTCATCCAGTAGACGCCGGGGTTATCGATCCAGATCTGGAACATATCCGTCGCGGTGCGCGCGTAAATCGAAACGCCGAGCAAGCCGACGAGCAAAGCCGATCCCGCCTGCACGCGCCATTGGAATCGCGCCTCTCTCGCGCTGATCCGTTTTCGAATCCATGTCCACGACTGCTCGATGGGCAGCGCCGGGATCACCAATAACCCCGGCAGAATTCCAATCGAGCGCGTCCACCAAGGCGGAAATTCGGTGATGATGTTCGGTATCAGAAAGGTCGCGACGACAATGAGTTGCAGCGCGAATTCCGGTTTGCGCCAGCGCCACAGACATAACGCGACGCCGAGGTAAAATAGCCAACCCTCCGGACCGACAAATACCGGACGCCCCGGAATATTCCGCACCCAGTTCGTATCGCCGTGGACTGTGAACATACCGAGCGTGGCGAGCGTGTTCTGGATCAGCCCGCCAAAGTTGCCTTGCTCGAACCAACTACGCGTGACGAGACCCTGGACGCGAAAATCCAGCTCGGGGTGCATCGCCAGGTACGCCAGCAGAGGAATCGTGATGCCCACCGTCAGCGCGAGATAGATCAGCAGCGTAACCCACCGCTTCCGCACCTGCTCGCGGTGGAAGAGCGCAACGTACGCTAAAAACAAAACGACGACGACCGGAAAACCGCGTCCTGACAGAAACGTGTACGACGTCAGCCCGGCAAAAATCCCGCCGAACAGCGCGGCGCGGCGCGCCCGCCGGTCCGACGGATCGCGGAACGCGATGACGAGTCCGATCAAGGCGGGCGTCATCATCACGGGCTGGGAAATTTCGCGCAGCCCAAGCCGACCGAACACAGTGGGCCACCACAACGCCGCGGTGAGTCCAGCCGCCATAACGCCGACGCGCCGGCTACGAAACAAGGTCGTGCCGTAGGCGTACATCAACGCGACCAGAACGAGACTCCACGCGGACGATGGGAAACGGTTCGCGATCACACTGTCGCCGAGGAGAACGAAGAACGGAGTGAGCACGGCTTGATAGAGCGGTTCGTTCCCTTCGTTCTGCGGATAGAAGAGCGCGAGATGCCCGTGCAGCATATCGAGCGCGATGTCGCCTTCGTCAACCTCATCCCCATGGTACGGGAAATCGAGCAGACGGTACTGGCGCAGAAAAAACGCCGCCAGTAGGATGACGACCAGCAGGATCAAGGCAGTATTCTTCTTCATTTCCATTTACCGTCGGGATCGATCAGAACAACCATTATCCGACTACGTCAGTTCGGAATTCCCGGCGCATTCCCCAATTTATAGATCACCAGGATGGTTGCGCCATCGACCGCGATCTGATGGACCGGTTTCAAATTCTGAACGCAATACGCGGCAATGCTGTTGTACCATCCCGGTCGGGTGATGAACATGACGTACACCGGAAATCCTTGTTCGACCTTGAGTTTGACGACCGGCGCTTCGATCAACCCGATGTCGCTGCGGAGCCAAATGGGCGCAGCCAGCCGTACGATCCAGGGCGCGATCGCCACGTGAAGCTGCGCGCCGCGCGGCGCGTTGTAGTTCAGCCACTGGATGCCGGGGCGATAGGACCCGCCCCAGTAATCGGTTGCATTGTCGGGAGTGATTTGCTGCGCGCCTTTCAGTCCGCCCACCAGTGAGTTGTAGTAAAGGTACTCGTACGGAAAATACTGCGCCTCGATAACGCCGATGTTGACCGCGAGCAAGAGCGCGACCACACCGGCGGCAAGCATTTTCTTGCCAGTACGACTCGCCGCGAAATTGACCAGCTGGATTCCACCATACGCGGCGAGCAGGCAAGCTGCCGGCAGAAATTCTTCGAAATGGCGAATCCCATCGAAGCTGGCGGAACCGGGCAGCGTCCCGAGCAGAATCGGCACCGCGAACCAGACGAGCAGCAACCGCATCAAAATCGAGTTTTTCTTGACGACAGCCCAAACCGCGAAAACGATGCCAACGACCAATAGGACGAGATCGACTTCCGGCATCGTCGTGATGGTTTGAATCACCGGATCCAAGTTCCATTGTTTCGGCGCGGTCAAATAACCGACGGTGAAGAGATACCGATAATAATCGAGCAGGCGCAGCGGATCGGCGTACAGGTAGGGCCAGGTGATAAAGTGGACGAACAAAGCAGCGGCGACCATCAGGACGTAATGCCCCGCGTATTTTCGCAGATGCTGCGTTACGGAATTCCAGAGTTGCGGAATCGGCTGCAACGGAAACATACCGACGAACAGGATCGGCGGAATGAACAGCGCGTTCCCTTTGTTTCCCATCGCGCCGCCCATGAGAATGCCCGCGAGCGCGGCGCGCTGCCACGAGGGTCGCTCCGTCCAAAGGTAGAAAGCAAAAATGGTCAGGGCGAAGAACACGGTCTCCGGGATGTCGAGCGGATTAAAGTGCATATCGCCCCAAAAGCGCGGGAAGGTGCTGAGTATCAAGACCGCCAAGCCCGCGGTCAACGTTCCGAGGCGCGGCGCGGCAAAGACAAAGAGAAACCATAGCAACACGCCTGCCATCAAAACTTTGGCAAGATGAAACGCGTCAATCGGGTCAAGCCAACCCAGACGATTGCCGAAAATCTCCATCGTGATCGCAGAGAGCGTATTGCCCACCGGCGGAAATTCATTCGGTCGATCCCGGTATGGAGAATAGTAGAGATCGAACGGGCGCTGATGGATATCCAGGTCCGGATTGTCGAAATTCAAGTACGCCGGGTTGAAGGTGAGAAAATAATGGAGGTACCGCTCGCCGATGAATAGATCGCCGTTCGCCTCATCCCAGGTGAAACCATAATGGGACAAGGTCACGGTACCCAGAACAATGAAAAGGAGAACGTACACTGCCATGAGCGGCTTGGCATACTTGCGGAGTTGTGTTGTCGAAAAAAGACGCGTGGAAAGGGAATCAAGCCAAGACATGGACTAGCCCCGACGAGGAATGAGGTGGCGGTGCGTAAGACGAATTCGCGCGAGATCGCGGAACATCCGGGTGGTATCGCGGACGAGACGTAACTTGCTGCCGGGCATATCGGTCCAGTGGACCGGCATTTCGTAGATGCGATACCCCAGCTGCAGCGCGACGTAAATCATTTCTACATCAAACATGAATCCATCGATGCGTAAGAGACCGAACAGCTGACGAGCCGCCGCTCCACGAAACGCCTTAAAGCCGCACTGGGTATCCTTGAAACGCGAAATGTCCGCCCCCACGATTTCGTCCCGGAGGAGGTTGAAAATCTTCGCACCCATCCGGCGATAGGAAGGTTGGTACCGGGAGATCTCAGACCCCGCGATTGCTCGCGAGCCCATCACCACGTCAAAGCCATTCTGGAGGTGTTCCAGCGCGGCATCGATAGCTGTGACCGGGGTGGACAGATCCGCATCGGTGAAAAGAACCAGCTCGCCTGCCGATGCCAACATTCCTTGCCGGACGGCATACCCTTTGCCGCGATTCGGTTGGTACGCGATCAATCGGGTATTGTCCATTCCGTGAATGAGCGACTCGACCACTTGCGCGGTATGGTCGCGGCTGCCGTCATCGACGATGATGACTTCGTACCGGAACGTTTGGGCTTGGAGATGCGCCAGAATGGCGGTGAGGGTGTTCCCAATCCGTTTTTCTTCGTTGTACGCCGGGACGATGACCGATAGAAAGGGAACCGCCAACGTCGTCGCATTTCCTTGCGACGTTTTGGCAAATACCGCAGACGACATCACTCGGTTCCCAGCCCCAACTCGCGCAAGCTATTCTCGCGCTCGCGCCACTTGTCCCAGACTTTGATCCACAGTTCGAGGTAAACTTGATGCCCCACCCACGGCTCGATCTCTGCGCGCGCGTGTTGCCCGATTTCCTTCAGCATCGCGCCGCCCGCGCCGATGAGAATTGCTTTTTGCGAGTCCCGCTCGACGTAGATCGTCGCGCTGATGTGCGTCAAGTCCGCGCGGCGGTCTTCCCATTGCTCGATGGCGACCGCAACGGCGTGCGGGACTTCTTGCCGCGTGCGCGCCAGCACCTGCTCGCGGATCAACTCGGCGGCGATGGCTTGCAGGTTCTGATCGGTGACTTGATCGGCGGGATAGAGTTCTGGACCTTCGGGCAGCCGCGCCAGGATCTGATCGAGCAGCTTGTCGAGATTTTCGCCGCGCGTCGCGGATAGACGCATCCAGTCGGCGTGCTTCGCCAGCGCCCAGTACGCCTCGGTCACCGCTTGGACATTCTGCGGCTTGAGCAAGTCCATCTTGTTGAGTGCCAGCCGCACCGGCACGCGGCAACGCTCGTCTAACAGTCTTCCGATGCGCGCATCTTCTTCATTTGGCATGCGCGAACCATCGACGAGAAAGACGACGACATCGACCTCATTCACGGCGTGCGTCGCGGCTGCTACCATCACGCTGCCGAGTTTGTGCAGCGGTTTGTGGATGCCCGGTGTATCGACGAAAATGACCTGCGCGTCCGGGCGGGTTAGAATGCCGCGAATGACGCGCCGCGTCGTCTGCGGCTTGTCCGAGACAATCGCGATTTTTGCGCCGACGTAGGCGTTGACGAGCGTGGATTTGCCAACGTTCGGCTTGCCGACCACGGCGACAAAGCCGGACTTGTGCGGAGAATCGGAAGAATTCATGGCGACAGTATACGCGAGGCGCACAGAATTGCAAACGAACGGAAAACCCGCCGGGTTTCGCCAGAGGCGACCCGACGGGTCTGGTTCATTCTTGATTCTGTAATCGCGCCGTTACGCTGCCTTCACGTGCACTTTTCGCGCAGACACGCGTTTGGTTGCCTCAGGGAGTAAGATGATGGGACGTCCCTCTCCCTTCAACGCCAGACGGTGCGCCAATTTCATATTTGCCTCGAACAATTCACGATCGTTTTTGGGCAGACCGATGACGTAAGCGCCATCTGGAATCCAGTCGTAGCGGTCTGGGTGCGCCAGTACGTCTAGCAAGTGTTGCTTGGTCAGCCCGATATTTCTATGGAACAAATCTGCGCGATCCTGAATCATCCTGGCTTCTCCTCGTAAATCCTTCGGTAAAACTCCCAATGCTCCTCGATGAAATTGAGCGACTCGGTTACCGCTTCCGCTAGTGTACGATATGGCACCTTGGACTTTTCCTGCGTTCCATCAGGCCGCATAATATCTCGATGGAGAAACCCATGCACCATATCGTAGCGAACTACCCCGATCCACCCGCCGGCGATTTCTGCCTCGTACTGAATCACGTCTATTGCCGTCACGTCTTTGCCCCGTACCCTGAACTCGACTCGAATTCTATCGCGCTCAGTCAATACTCGAATCCACTGTCGTCGTCTTTCTGGCGCAAGCCGCCGAATTCTAGAAGATGAGGGTCGCATAGGATGCTAGGAAGGGCACGCCTTTGTGGCGGTTTTGTCGTTCACTTTCTACTTGGGCATCGCCGCCAGCGCGTTGAATGCCGGGCGACCGACGATGTGGAACGCGCCGGTCTCGTTGCCCATATCGGTAAAATCGAGATTCCACACGAACCCGGGACCCACCCAGCCGTACCCTTTCATCATCTGGAATGCCTTGACCAGCCACGCGGCTTGCTGGTCCGGACTGATAAACTTTTCGTACTCATAGCCGGGTTTGGGGCTGGGATCGACGCCCCAACCAAACTCGGTGGGCCAGATCTGCTTGTTTCCATCGCCGTTCTGTACCATCACCGCGCGATACGCCTCCAGCGTTCCGCGGAAGTAGAACGAGCGGTGTCCCTGGAATTGTCCGAGCGCGTTCGGCGTGCCCGGTGGAACATCCGGTGGATTGGCGAACCCGCTGGGGTGCGCGCCAATCGCGTCCGAATACTGCTTCAGCCCATTCTGATAAAGTTGCTGCAAGAAGAGCACATCGTCGATGGCAGTGTCGCTCACCACACCAGTCGGCGTGGGCGCGCCAGAGACCACGACAATGCCGGGGCACGCGGCTTTAATCGCGGGGTATGCCCGTTTCAGCATGTCCATATACAATGCCGCCGAGATGGGCTTGCCGTGCCATTCGGTCAACAAGTTGTGCTCGTTCCAGACCTCGATTGCGCCCAGCGCGCCGCCGCAATATCTGGCGGCAAGCTTGCCCATAAAGTCCGCCGCATCTTGCATATTGTCCGGCGGACCAGAGCCGCCCGCGCCGTGATCCGCGCGCGACCAGTTGGGCGCGCAAACGACGCTGAACAGCACTTTGATGCCATGCGAATTTGCCGCCGCGATCAGATTGTCCATCTGACTGAAACTGATATTCCCTTTGGACGACTCGAAATCGCACCAGCGAATTTGCACCTTCGCCCATTTGAATCCCAACTGGTTCAGCATCCCCATTTCGGCGCCATTGTCGCTGTTCGTCCAGTTTAGCTGCGCGCCGTAACTAAAGAGATTTTGTCCGGCAAAATTACTCGCCGGCGCAGCCGGGGCTACCGGTTTCGCCACGGGCGCCGTTGAGGGAGCTGCCGCGGGCGCTGGCGTCGGTACGATGACGGGCGCGACTACCTGCGCGACCAGACTACCCGCGCTTGCCACCGCCGTCTGCCCATCGTCAAACGAAAGCGTCGCTTCGATCTTGTCGCTGCCGGGCTGGGACGGCGCGGTCCAGGTATAGCGCGGGTCGCTGGCAGGCGCTTTGCCGACAACCTGCCCATTCACGCGCCACGCAATCGTCAGATTGCCCTTGATCGCCGGCGTCTGCGAGTTGTGGTACTGTTGCAGTACATCCCAGACGCGCGCCTCGACCGCATTGCTGCTAACATCGCGCAGCGCAATGCCGCGCAGGTTGAACTGCTGCGCCAGTCCCAGTTTCGTGACCAGACTGGACGCGGTTTCCAGCCAGACGGTATGCGGCTGGTTCTGATTGTCCTTGTAGCCAAACGAATACAGCCCGCTTGCCGCGTCGTACTTGATGCCGCCGGCGTCGCGCAGTTGCGGCAAGTCCAGCGGGACTTTGGCGGACGGCGCGATCGTTGCCGGCGCGTCCACCGGTCCCATCAGCGCGGCAGCGTTCGAGAATCCAATCGGCGCAAACGCCGTACCGAACACGTCGCGCCCCATCATCGAAAAAGTCAGCTCCAGTTTGAATCGATCTACGTGACCGACCGCCCACTGCAAGTACGCTTGCACCGCTGGACTGTCGCCCGTATACGCGTCGCGCGAGGCAGGCAGCGTAATCTTGACGATGTCCGCCGCGCGACCGATCGCTTCCCAGTCGTACGCGCCGGTGTCCCAATTGTCGACCGCTTTCTCGGTCGGCATCGGCAGTGTGACGCTGAGAATCTTGTCCTTGGCGTGCAATGCGCTCGCCAATTCCTGGATGAAGGCGGTGAAATCGTCGACATTGTCCGGCGTGACGCCCTGATAGTCGATATTCAAGCCGGGGTATAATTTTTCCACCGCGAGATCGACGAGCGCCTGCACGTGCTGCTTGCGCGTGTCCGGGTCGGTGATCATCGCGTCGACCAGATCGCTGCGGACCTGCGCGCCGTCCAAATCGTTGACCGTCGGCAAGACTTGATAGGGGCTGGATGCGCTGGTCGCCGGAACCGCCGGCACGTTACCGGCGATGCCGCCGCCGTCGGCAATCGACAGTCCAACCGGATTGACTTCACCGATGATCGGGCTGAGTGGCGCGGGCAGCGCGGTCTGCGCGCTTAGGTCGACGCTGATCGACGGCGATTGCGCCTGCGTCTGTGCGACGACGACGTACTGCGGTATGTTCGAGGCGAGATACGTTTCGATGCGCTGATCGTCCGGGTACGGCTGGAACGCGAGCTTGGACCATTTTTTTCCATCGTAGCCGTACACGTCGATGGTCGTCAGCGGATCCGAATTATCCGGAATCGGGATGGAGAGGATCGCGAGCGAGGGCATTTGCCCTTGCAAACTGGGTTCGTACGCCGGGCTTTTGACTTCCAGGGTTGGCGGGAGATTCTGCGCGGGCTGAGTTTTGGAGAATGCGTCGAGCGCGACCGAGTTGATCTTGATCTCGGCGCTATTCTTCACTGCGCCGGCGGGAATCGAGAAGAACGTTCCGTCGGGAAGAGAAACGCTGGTTCCGTTCTTGGGGTCTACTCCGGTGTAACCGGCGCTCAGAATCCGCTGGGGCAACGCAAGCGGCGGAAGGATGAGCACCAGGAGAATCATCGCTGGAATGATCAGAAGGTTGATAAGCCAACTGCCCGTGCGGCCTTCGAGTATTGCGTCGAGGGCACGTAACAATGGACTGGTTGGTCGTTTGTTCAATTCACTTGACCTCTGTTCTTGCTGTTAAATCATCGAGCAGAAACGGCGTGATTCTAGCATAGCAAAGGCAAAACCGCAAATCGAGAAAGTGGTGATTGTACGCATTTCGGTGGCGTAGTGCGGGTGGCTCGCCTGCAAGCTAACCACCCGCGCTACGGTAATTGTGCGCAATCACCGCGAGAAACCGTTGACGCGTGCGCGGCTTGGGTATATAATCGAATCACTTTCTCCAGACAAGGACGGCAGCGCCCCATGTTCAACGTCATCATTCTCGGCATCGCCAGTTTCCTCACTGACATCAGCACCGAGATGGTCTACCCGCTCCTCCCGCTCTACCTCACTTCCGCGCGCATCGGCGCATCACCCGCGATCGTCGGTCTGATCGAGGGATTGGCGGAAAGCACGGCGAGTTTGCTCCGCGTGTTCTCCGGCTATTGGTCCGACCGGCTGCAGCAACGCAAGTCGCTGGCGATCACCGGCTACACGTTCAGTCTGATCGGCAAGTATTTTCTGTACATTTCGACGACGTGGCCCCTCGTTTTGGTTGGACGGTTGGCTGACCGCTTTGGCAAAGGCATTCGCACCGCGCCGCGCGACGCACTCATCGCCGATTCGTCCGATCCGGAGCATCGCGGCAACGCGTTCGGCTTGCACCGCGCGCTCGACACTGCCGGCGCGAGCGTGGGCGTCGCCGTCGCCTATTTGCTGTTCGTCTCGCAGCGCGATAGCTTCACCAGTATTTTTCTCGCCTCGCTCTTTCCCGCCATGCTGGGCATCGCCGCGCTCTTTTTCGCGCGCGAGAAACTGAAACCGCGCGCGGCAGTGATCGCGGCGCGCAGCCAAGAACCGTGGTGGCGCGGCGTCGGCGCGCGCTGGCGCGCGCTCGACCGGCGGCTGAAATTATTCCTGGTCATCGTCTTTATTTTCGCATTGGGCAATTCGTCCAACGAATTTCTGCTGCTGCGCGCCGGCAACCTGGGCGTCAACAATGCGACGGTGATCCTGATGTACCTGGCGTACAACGTCGTCTACGCGCTCGTCTCTTGGCCCGCCGGACGGCTCTCGGATCGGGTGGGGCGCAAATCGCTGCTCGTCGTCGGCTATCTCACCTACGGCATCGTCTATTTCGGTTTTGCGATTGCCAGCTCGCTGCAACTGTGGGGCTTGTTCGCGACGTATGGCATCTACGTCGCGATGACCGAAGGCGTCGAGAAGGCGTTCGTGTCCGACATCGCGCCCACGGACTTGCGCGCGACGTTGATCGGTTTGCACGCGACGTTCACCGGCATTGGTCTGCTGCCCGCGTCGCTGCTGGCGGGATTCCTCTTGGATGCGTTCGGACCATCGGCGACATTTTATTTTGGCGGCGCGATGGGCGCGCTCGCGGCAGTCGCGTTATGGTTGTTGATATGATTGGACGCGGATCTCCGCGGACAAACGCGGATAGTTCGGTTTTTCCGCGTTTGTCCGCGTCCTATATGGAGAACTGAGCAATGACAACTCGCTTCATCCTCATCCGTCACGGCCAAACGGAATGGAACCGCGGCGCGGAGCGTTTTCGCGGACACGCCGACTTGCCGCTGAACGAGACCGGCTTGGCGCAGGCGCAGAAGGTCGCGGCGCGGCTTGCCGGTGAGAAAATCGCGGCGATTTATTCCAGCCCGTTGCAACGCGCGCGGCAGACCGCGCAGCCGCTCGCCGATGCGTTACATCTGGAAATTCAAAAGCACGATGGCTTGCTGGACATCAACTTTGGCGCGCTCGAAGGGATGACCGTCGACGAGGCGCGGCAGGCGTTTCCCGAGGTGATCGAGAAATGGATCGCCGCGCCGGGGCACGTCAAGTTCCCCAAAGGCGATTCGTTCAAGACGATGCGGACGCGCATCGAAGCGATGCTGGACGAACTCGCTGCGAAACACACTGGCGAAACCGTCGCGCTCGCATCGCACAAGGTTGTCTGCGGCGCGCTGCTCTGCTACGTGCTGGGGCTTGACGGCGACGCGCTGTGGCGCATCCAGCAGGACAATGCGTGCATCAATCGATTCGAACGGCGCGACGCGGGTTGGGTCGTGACGCTGTTGAATGACACGAGCCATCTGATTTAAGATTTTCGATTTATGATTTCGTGCGCATCCTGGATGTCATTCCGAGCGGAGCGAAGAATCTCAGAGCCGGTCTGAAAAGTTCTGGATCTCTCGCAAAGACGCAAAGGGTTTAGATAAATTTCTTGGCGACTTTGCGGCTTTGCGTGAGTTTTCAGACAGGTTCTCAGTGATAGTCGACGAGACCCTTTCGCTTCGCTCAACGTGACAGTTTAAGGAGTTTTCAATCTGAAATCTGAAATCCTAAATCATAAATTCATCTTGACTCTCGACATCGGCACCTCCTCGCTCCGCGCGATGCTGTTCGACGAACACGCGCACGCGGCGCCGGGCGTCGAATCGCAGATCAAGTACGAACTGCATACCACTCCGGACGGCGGCGTCGAGGCAGACGCGGACGAGATGCTGGGCTACGCCGAGCGCGCGATCGATCAAGCGCTCGCGCGCGCAGGACAAGTGAACATCGCCGCTGTCACGTCCGACTCGCTTGTCTCGAACGTTCTGGGCGTCGACGAAAACGGGCGTGCCGTCACGCCAGTTTACACCTACGCCGATTCACGCGGCGCGCGTGAGGTCGAGGAGTTGCGGGCGCGGCTGGATGGAGCAACCGCGCACCAGCGCGTCGGTACACTCTTTCACACAAGTTACTTGCCAGCGCGATTTCTTTGGCTCGCGCGCGAGCGCACAGAAACATTCCAGCGCGCCAAGTATTGGATGTCGCTCGGCGAATATTTCTTATTTCGCTGGACGGGACAGCGCGCGTGCAGTGTTTCCCTCGCATCGTGGACGGGAATGCTAAATCGACAAACGCTCACGTGGGACGAGGAGTTACTCCGCCAATTACCGATTATCAAAGACCAACTCTCGCCGCTCGTCGATCACGATACGTCGGTCGGCACGCTGCGCGCGGAATACGCCGCGCGCTGGCAGCCGCTCCGTTCCGCCAAGTGGTATCCGACCATTGGCGACGGCGCGGCGGCAAATATCGGCAGCGGCTGCAT
>DAIDTM010000294.1 GCA_027457205.1 Anaerolineae bacterium
AACCGCCGCGTTCGTCGGCGGGCAAGTGCGCGCGGCGTTCCAGGACATTGCGCGCGACGACGCACGCGGCATCGTCATCGCCTATGAACCCATCTGGGCGATTGGGACCGGCAAAGCGGCGAGCGGCGCAGGCGCGAACGCGGTGATCGGCTTGACCATTCGCGGCGCGCTCGCCGACCTGTACGACGAAGCGACCGCGCAGCAGGTGCGCGTGCAGTACGGCGGCAGCGTCACGCCGAAAAACGTCGCGGAATTTTTCACGCAACCTGAGATCGACGGCGCGCTCGTCGGCGGCGCAAGTCTCGTCGCGGCGGATTTTGTCGCGATCTGCAAAGCGGCGGTCAAGTAACGCTAGAACGCCCGAACGTTCAAACGTTTCTCCAAAATGTCGATCCTCTACTTTCTCGTCGTCTTCGTGCTGACGATTCTCTTGCAGCAGTGGCTGCATCGGCATATTCAAGGATTTGCGCTTGCGCTCACCGGCAATGCCGGCTGCGCGATTCGATTGCTCTTTTACTTGCTTTTGCCGGGCGTGGTGCTGCATGAGGCGAGCCACTACGTCGTCGCCAAACTGCTGTTTGTTCGCACCAACGGCATCAGCATCGGCATCGGCAGTACGCGCAAACGGCAGGTGAGTCTCGGCTCGGTCAACATCGAGCAGACAGACGCGCTGCGCGAAAGTCTGGTCGGCATCGCGCCGTTCGTCGTCGGGCTGACGGCGATCTGGCTGATCGCGGGCTGGGGCTTTGGCGTGTGGCCCAACTCGGGCGCGACGCTCGCGCAGATGGCGCAGCGCGTGCGCGATTACGCGTCCGATTGGACGACCTGGCTTGACCTCTACCTGATCTTTGCGGTGAGCACCGCGATGATTCCGAGCGAATCCGACCGCGCGCCGTGGGGACCAGTCGTCACGCTGTTTGGACTCGGCATCGCGATTCTGTTCTTGCTCGGCTGGACGCCGCGCGTGCCGCCGGACTGGGTCACGCTCGCGCGGCAGCTGCTCGACGCGCTGACGTTCGCGCTGGGGATCGCCGTGATCGTGAACAGCGCGATCGCCGTCGCGCTGTGGATTCTGGAGCGCACGGTCGAGCGGCTCAGCGGCAAACGCGTCGAGTATCGCGTGCGGCGGCGATAGGCAGCCGGTACAACAAAAGACGGCGAGTCCATCTCGCCGTCTTTTGTTTTCGATCCTTCACAGCCCGCGCGGATCAATATGCGGTGGGTTGAATTATTCCTCCGGGTCCGCCCGAATTTTTTTTCGATGTCCGATCTTGATCAGCACCAGCAGCGCGCCTACGCCGATGACGACGAGCGCGATCAATTTGTAGATGCCGCTCGGCAGGATGAGCGCGAGCGCGCCGAAGACTGCCGTCAACACGTAATACAAAATCACAATCGTGCGCTGTGACAGCCCCAGATCGAGCAGGCGATGGTGCAGATGCCCGCGGTCGGCGGAGAAGGGCGATTTGCCGGCGCGCAATCGGCTGACGATTTGCCACGCCACATCCAGAATCGGAATGCCGAGGACGAGCAGCGCGGTCGCGACCTTCGCCCCGCCGATGATCGACAAGACGCCGAGCGCAAGACCGAGCACGTTTGCGCCCGCGCTGCCCAGAAATATTCTGGCGGGAAAGAAATTGAACGGCAAGAATCCCAAGATGGTTCCCGCCAGCGCCAGCGCCAAAAGCGCAATCGAGTATTGCTCCAGCCGGTAGGTGTGGATGAACATCACCGCGCCGGCGATCACCACCACTCCGCCCGCCAGCCCATCGATGCCGTCGAGCCAGTTGACAGTGTTGATCGTCCCGACCAGCCAGAACAGCGTGAACAGAATCGCGAACCAGGTCTCGAACGCGATGGGCGCGCCAAAGGGATTCGGAATTTCGAGGATCGATACGCCGGACGCGACGGCGATGCCCGCCGCGACGAACTGCGCGATCAGCTGCGGCAGCGCGTGCAACTCGTGATAATCGTCGTATATACCGACGCCAAACATCAACGCGCCGCCGAGAAACAAACCGGCGAGCCGTTCCAGTTCGTGCGGATCGCTGCGCGGGTAGAGCAGTGAGACGCCAATTGCGGCGAAGAACGCGATAAAGATCGACAACCCGCCCAAGCGCGGCGTCGGTTTGAGGTGCACGCGGCGCGGCGCGGGTTGATCCACCGCGCCGGTGCGAATCGCCAGCCGCGCGGCAAGCGGCGTGAGTCCCAACGCGAGCAGGAAAGCCGTGACAAAGACAAGGAAGAAAATCATGAGGCGTTTCCATTCTATCGCACACCGCGCCGCGTGTCAAAGCGAGTGGTCGAAAAATTACCACGCGGCGTTGACGCCGCATTTCTTCTCTGCTATAATCGCGTCGGTTCAAGGCAGCGCTCGGCGCGGCTTTGACGAGGAGTAACCCCATGAGACCCGCAAAGATTCTCGTCGTCGACGATGAACCCCACCTGGTAAAGCTGGTCCGCTCGAATCTGGAAGCGCAGCATTTCAAAGTCATTACGGCAATGGATGGCGTCAGCGGACTGGCGATGGTCGAGAAAGAAGGACCCGACCTGGTCATTCTGGATATTATGATGCCCGGCGTGGATGGGTTTGACGTATTGCAAAAAATCCGCGAATTTTCTTCGGTGCCGGTCATTATGCTGACCGCGAAAGATCAGGACGTCGACGTGGTCAAGGGCTTGCAGCTGGGCGCAGACGACTATGTCAAGAAACCGTTCAGCGTCCACGAACTGCTGGCGCGCGTAGAAGCGGTGCTGCGCCGCGCCGCGCCCGGCGACGACGTACAGGCGCGTCCGCCGTTCGTCGTCGGCGACTTTACGATGGACTTTCAGCAGCGCAAGATCACCGTGCGCGGCAAAGAAGTCAAAGTCGGTCCCACGGAATACAAGCTGTTGTCGCAACTCGTGCGGAACGCCGGGCGCGTGATGCTGCACGCCGATCTGCTTCGCAAGGTCTGGGGACCGGAGTACGGCGGCGAGACGGAATACCTACGCGTCTACATCAGCTATCTACGCAACAAGATCGAGGAAGACCCTGCTAACCCAAAGTACATCTTGACCGAGCACGGCGTTGGATATATGTTCAAGCGACCGGAATAGCCGACTGAAGATCATCGCCACCAGCGCCGGCCGCCCCAGCGCTACGCAATCGACTGAATCAATCTTGGAGTTCAGAAAGGAGTAAACATTATGAATGAAGAGAACAAGTCCTCGGGAAACGGCAGGGGGCAGCACACTGCCGGCAGCGGCACGACGAACCAAGACTGGTGGCCGAACCAGTTGAAGCTCGAAATCCTGCACCAGCATTCGAGTAAGCCCAATCCGATGGGCGAGGATTTCAACTACGCTAAAGAGTTCAAGAGTCTCGACCTGGCGGCGGTGAAGAAAGACCTCGCGGCGCTGATGACCGACTCGCAAGACTGGTGGCCCGCAGACTTTGGTCACTACGGACCTTTGTTCATCCGCATGGCGTGGCACAGCGCCGGCACCTACCGCATCGGCGACGGCCGCGGCGGTGCCGGCCACGGCAACCAGCGCTTTCCACCCCTCAACAGTTGGCCTGACAACGTCAACCTCGACAAGGCGCGCCGGCTGCTCTGGCCGATCAAGCAGAAGTACGGCAGAAAAATTTCCTGGGCTGACCTGATGATCCTCGCCGGCAATGTCGCCCTGGAATCGATGGGGTTCAAGACCTTCGGCTTCGGCGGCGGGCGTGAGGACATCTGGGAACCAGAAAAGGACATCTATTGGGGCGCCGAGGGCAAGTGGCTGGAAGACAAGCGCTACTCCGGCGACCGTGATCTCGAGAATCCGCTCGCGGCGGTTCAGATGGGTTTGATCTACGTCAACCCGGAAGGACCCAACGGCAACCCAGACCCGGTCGCGGCGGCGCGGGATATCCGCGAGACCTTCGCTCGCATGGCGATGAACGACGAGGAGACGGTAGCGCTCATCGCGGGCGGTCACACCTTCGGCAAGACCCACGGCGCCGGGGACCCGAAACTGGTCGGACCGGAGCCGGAAGCGGCTGGCATCGAGGAGCAGGGCTTGGGCTGGAAGAGCCGCTTTGGCACGGGTAAAGGCGACGATACGATCGGCGGCGGTCCGGAAGTCACCTGGACTGCCACACCTAAAAAGTGGAGCAACAATTTCTTCAAGAACCTGTTCGGCTACGGATGGGAGCTGACCAAGAGCCCAGCCGGTGCGTACCAGTGGCAACCGAAAAATGGCGCAGGCGCCGATACCGTACCGTACGCTCACGACCCGTCAAAGCATCGCGCACCGTCCATGCTGACCACAGACCTCTCTCTGCGATTCGACCCCGTCTACGAAAAGATTTCGCGGCGCTTCATGGAGAACCCGGATCAGTTCGCGGACGCGTTCGCCCGCGCCTGGTTCAAGCTGACCCACCGCGACATGGGACCGCGCTCACGCTACCTCGGCCCGGACGTGCCGGCCGAAGACCTGCTGTGGCAAGACCCATTGCCCGCGGTCGCGACGAGTGCCGACACCGACAGCCCCGACG
>DAIDTM010000295.1 GCA_027457205.1 Anaerolineae bacterium
GTGGGGCGAGGCGCCGACGCGCCCCTACGATAGAATGCGCGTCGAAGATTCGCTGGACGAACTCGAACGGTTGGCGGAAACGGCGGGACTAGCCGTCATCGGACGTGCGGTGCAACATATCGAGCGCATCAATCCCACGACGCTCATCGGCAAAGGCAAACTGAACGAGATCATCGCCACGCGCGCGGACGCGCCGTTTGACGTTCTGTTGTTCGACGAGGAATTGCACCCCAACCAGCAGCGCGAGATCGAGCAGGCATTCGGCGGCGACGACATCAAGGTGCTGGACCGCACCGCGCTCATCCTCGACATTTTCGCGCAGCACGCGCGCACCAAAGAAGGCGCGCTCCAGGTCGAACTCGCGCAGTACGAGTACCGCTTGCCGCGCCTCACGCGGATGTGGACGCACCTCGCGCGGCAAGCCGGCGGCGCGTCGGGGCGGGGCGGCACCGGCGGCGTTGGCTTGCGCGGTCCGGGCGAGCGGCAGCTGGAGATCGACCGGCGCGAGATTCGCGCACACATCGCGCGGCTCAAAACACAAATCGAGGAGGTGCGGACGCATCGCCGCGAGTACCGGCGCAAACGCAGAAAGGAAGGGCTGCCGGTCGTCGCGATCGTCGGCTACACCAACGCGGGCAAGTCTACGTTGCTGAATGCGCTCGTAGGGGCGACCCTCGTGGTCGCCCAACCAGGGCAGCCACGCGGGCTGCCCCTACGGGAAGGTGTGTACGTCGCCGACCAATTGTTTGCCACGCTCGATCCGACGACGCGACGAGTGAAATTGCCCAGCGGCAGCGACGCGCTATTTACCGACACGGTCGGGTTCATTCAGAAACTGCCGACGCAACTGGTCGCTGCCTTCCGCGCGACGCTGGAGGAAATCACGGAAGCGGACGTGTTGCTGCACGTGCTCGACGCGACGCACGCGAACGCGCGCGAGCAGGCGCACGCGGTGGAAGAGACGCTGGAGGAGATTGGCGCGGGCGATAAGCCGGTGGTGACCGCGTTTAACAAGATGGACCGCACCGTCACACTTGCACCGCACGCAAGTGCAGGTGTTGCGAGCGCCGAAGGCGCGAAGCAAGCTCCGAATCGGGGCTTGGGGATTGCTTCAGCGCAGGACCCGCGCCTCGCAATGACAAAGCAATGGATGGTTACCCAAGACGATATTCTGAACGATCCGGACGCGGTGCGTATCTCTGCGCTGAAAGGGCAGGGGCTGGATGCGTTGCTCGCGCGCGTAGAGCAGGCGCTGAGTGAGAATATGGTTGCGCTGCGCGTGCAGATTCCATTCAGCGCGAACGAACTCGCCGCGCTGTTCCATCAGCGCGGTATCGTCTAGCGCGAAGAGTTTACCGAGAAGGGGACGTTGATCGAAGGCAGGATCGCGGCACGATTGGTTGAACGGTTTGAAGAGTACGAAATCTAAGATCGACCGAGGGCGGAAGACCGTAGACGGAGGAAAATATTTCCGTCCTCCGTCTTCGGTCATCGGTCAAAAGGGGCTAAGATGAAATTCGGCATTCACAATCCATCGTGGCTGTACGGCGCCAATCCGCACGACATGTTCGAAGCGGTCAAGCAAAAGGCGCAGTGGGCGGAGCAAAAGGGCTTTACGTGGTTCTCGGTGATGGACCACCTCATCCAGATTCCCGGCGTCGGCGCGCCGGAGGAACCGTTTATGGAAGGATGGACCGTTCTCGCCGCGCTTGCGGCGGTGACGAGCAAGATACGTCTGGCGACGCTCGTCTCATCGGTCGCGTATCGCAATCCGGCGCTGCTCGCGAAGATGGCAGCCGGCATCGACATCATCAGCCACGGACGATTGACGTTTGGCATCGGCGGCGGTTGGTACGTCGACGAGTACAAGCAGTACGGCTGGACGTTTCCGGAAAAGCCGGCGATTCGCATCGCGCAGATGGAGGAAGCGATTCGGCTCGTCAAGATGATGTGGACGGAGCCGCGCGCGACGCTTCACGGCAAGTATTTTTCCGTCGAGAATGCGCTTCTCGAACCCAAGCCGGTGCAAAAACCGCATCCGCCGATTATGATTGGCGGCAGCGGAGAGCAACTCACACTCCGCGCGGTCGCACGCGTCGGCGATTTGTGCAATATCTTTGGCGATCCGCCGATGGTGAAAAGCAAGTTCGACGTGCTACGCCGGCATTGCGAGAAGGAAAAACGCGATTTCGATACGATCGAGCGGACGAATCTCACTTCGCTGCTGCTCGCGCGCGATGAAGCGGCGTTGAAAACGAAGCAAGAGCGCTATGGCATCGCGGGTGGTTTCCGCGGGTACGCGCTCACCGCGCCGCAAGCGATCGATCTCGTTAGCCAGTACCAAGG
>DAIDTM010000296.1 GCA_027457205.1 Anaerolineae bacterium
GTATCCTGTCCTGCCGGCGCTGTCGCTGGATCGATGCGCGCCGGCGCGTGAACGTAAAAGCTGGGTTCATCGGGCAGCGTCTTGTCTTTGAAGATGCGATCAAAACTGGCGCGGTAATCGCCCGACAGAAAAACGTTGTGCACCCCGAGTTGCGGATAACTCTTGTCAACACCCCAGTAGAACATGATTGCGGAGGAAGTGTATTTCAAGCGTCCCAAACGCTTGGCTGCGCCTTCGTCCGGGAGCAAATGGCGATAGACGTACGGCAGATCCGCGTTCGCGACGATCACATCCGCCGCAAGTTCCGAGTCGTCTTGCAAGACGATGCCGGTCGCGCGGTTGCCGTTGACCTGAATTCTTTTCACGGGTGTATTGTAGCGGAACCGCACGCCTTGCGCTTGGGCAATCGATTCCAACGTTTCGATCACGCGGTACAATCCGCCCATCGGAAACCACACGCCATCCGCCAACTCGGTATACTGGATCAAGGAATAGGTCGCGAGCGCGTCGTACGGACTGATGCCGAGATACATATTTTGAAACGTGAATGCCGCCTTGAGATGCGGATGCTGAAAATAGTTTCCAACATTGTCGTAATGTTTTTTCAGCGCTTTCAGTTGAAAGAGGAGCGGCAGATTCTGGGGGCTGAAATAGTCCAGCAGATTGTAAAAATTGCGACCGACGAAACGTTCCAGGGCGAGGTGGTAATGCAAGTGACCTTCGGCGAGATAGCGCAAAAGTCCGCTCAAACTTCCCGGTTCGATTGCTTCGATCTGCTCTCGCATCGCGTGGAGGTCAGAGGTGAGCGCAAGTTCAGCGCCATCGTCGAAACGAATGCGATAGGTTGGATCGATTCGCCGGAGGTCCAAGTGGTCTTGCATCCGCTCGCCGAGCGCGGCATACGTTTCCGCGAATATTTCAGGCATGAGGAAAAGCGTCGGACCGATGTCAAAGCGATGACCGTCGCGGATGAGTTGATCGCAGCGCCCGCCGGGTTTGGCGTTCTTTTCGACCACGGTTACTTGGTACCCGCAGCGCGCGAGCCGCGCCGCGGCTGCAATGCCGCCAATGCCCGCGCCAATCACCAAAGCGGTGGGGTGTGAGTACATGAGTCTCCTTTCTAAATCTGATGTAGCACTTGAGTTTGCAAGAATGCGCGCAAGAATTGTCCCGGCGGCAGCGATGCCATCAATGCCAGGTTCTCGCGCGGCGACGCGCGCTCGTCGAGAAAGTGGAACACGCGCTCGACCGGATTGTTCTTGAACAGATCGGCGAACAGCGACTGGATGCCCGCGCCGTGCCGGTACATCAACTGCAACATGAGCGAATCGCACAGACGATAGTAGCGCGAGCCGGCGGGAACGTTGAAGGGGGCATCCGTGCGCCGGAGCGAATCCACCATCGCGGCAGAATCCTGTTGAATCCGCGTAAAGGCATAACCCGAGGTGGGTTTGACGCGTCCGCCCGCGACGCCAATCGTCATGATGCGCTTGCCGGCGCGGCGCGGCAGGGGACAATCGGTTAGCGGATTGACGCCGCCTTCGCGCGCGAGGATGCGATAATCTTGGATGCCCAGAACGGTTTCCATGTAGGTCGTGAGCTCGCGATCGTACTCCGCGCCACCCAGCAAGACATACTCGATCAATGCCTGACGCTCGGACAATGGCAGCACGTAAAAAAAGCGCACGTCATTTTTCTGTTCCGTGCGAAAGTCGAAAAGCGTTGCTGCCTGCGGATCGAAGGATTTGTTCGGCGTCTCGATCCACCAGCCCTTAAAATGTTGCTGGAGATAATGATACCGCGACAGGTCGGGCTTGAACTGCGACAAATCGAAGCGACTGTCGAAAGCCCATCGACCATGGAACACCTGCGTGTCCGTGAAGACGCGCACGCCGTTCTCGTCGTCCTCGATCCGATCCGCGCGCGTGTGCGCGAATTCAACGTTCTCGCGATTCGATAACGCGCGTTGGACCAAGCGGTAAAAATCGATCCCGCGGATCATCTGGTACCGATAGTCTCGCAGGTCGATCACGCCTTCCCAATCTGCGCTTTTGAACTGCAACTGATTCCACGAACGACAAACGATTTCGTCAAAGAGGGTTGGCTGGTTGGTCCAAAAGCACCAGGTGCGATCATTCTGCTCCTTGCGCTGCGGTTCGATAATCAAGATCGCGCGATCGCGCAAATTGCTCTGGATCAAATGATAAGCGAGACTCAGCCCCGCCAGTCCGCCGCCAGCGATGATGAAATCGTACTGCCGATTCACCGATTTCTCCGCCAGACACCCGGCAATCGGCATAGTTTCTGCCACGCGCTCACGTGCGCGCGACGATGGAAGACGTCATAGTCATGCGCTTCGATGTCCTCCAGGATCGCGCGGTACAGCTCGCCGGCGGCGGCAACGGCGAATCGTCCATCTGGATTGAGCATCGCGATGCCGCGCCATGCCTCCGCGTACAGCCGACGGTTGCGTTCGATTTGAAAACGCATGAACGCGCGCCAGCGTTGATCCACGCGACCCGTCGCGAGGTCTTGTTCGTCCAGTCCATACGCTGCCAGTTCTTTGACCGGCAGATAGACGCGTCCCATCCGCCAATCCTCGGCGACATCGCGCAGGATGTTGGTGAGCTGCAGCGCGACGCCTAACTTGATCGCGTACGGAAGCGCCTCCGCGCCGGCGAAGCCGATGATGTGCATACTCATCAGACCAACCGTCGATGCCACACCATACGCATACGCTGCCAAGTCTTCGAACGTGCGATACCGATTCTGCTTCAAATCGCGCGCCACGCCTTCGATGAGTTGTTCCGCGTAGCGCTGCGGGATTCGATAACGCCGCCGCGTATCCGCCCATGCCACCGCGACCAAATCATCCCGCGGCGGCTCCGGCGATAGCGCTTGGCGTCGCCAGAGCGCCAGCGATTCTTCCGGATCACAGTCCGGGCAATCTACGATGTTGTCGGTGACCCGGCAAAAGGCATAGAGCGCGCGAATCGCACGACGCTTGCCGGACGGTAGCAGCCCGGTCGCGAGATAAAACGAGCGGCTGTACAGCGACGCGATCGAATCACAGTGCGCGTAAGCGCGGGCGAGCAATCGTGGATCGGCGACGCTTTGAATCGCGGGAGCGGCAATCGAACGCTGCGCTTGGTATGCGAGCGAGAGCAAGCTGCGCTCCCAAGTCTGGGAGTATGGTGTAATCATGATGTTCTCCAATTGTCATGCTGAGCCGCCAAGCGGCGAAGCATCGCGTTATTTGCTGCCCAGACTCGTCACCGCGCCCAGTCCGTTGATGTTCTTGGCGATCTGGGGGCTACCGTAATAGTTGATCGAACCGGTGCCATTGATGGTCGCATCCAGGTTCTCACGCGCCCAGAGCGTCGCGCCGCCCACGCCGTTAATTTGCACACGCGCCGTCTGGCTGACCAGATCGCCGGCGCGGTAACTGCCCAAGCCGCTCAACATCGCCGATTGCGTCGTCACCTGCCCGGCAAGATCGACGTTGCCTGCGCCCGAAATCGTCACGGCGACTTCTGCCGCGTCGACGCGGTCCAACTTGACATTGCCGGCTCCGCTGACCGTCACCGTCAATCGGTCGCTTTTCAGATCGCTTGCCTGAATGCTTCCCGCGCCGAGCATTGCAATCGCATTCAGGTTTTTCACCGATAGGTTGAACTTGATCGCCCGCGTGGGAACGATCGAGCGGCTCCAGTTGTCCCGGTCAAAGCCGAGGATCAGCGTTCCATCCTTCACTTCAGTTTTGATGAGCGGCATAATGTTATCTTCCGCTTCGACCGTCAGCGCTTCGGTTACGCCTTGCGTGATGGTCACGTCGCCAAATCCGGTGAGCGATACGGCGTTGAAATTGTTCACGTTACGCGCCTCCGTGATCGAATGGCCCGAACCGGTAATGGTTACGCCCGCGCAGCCAGCTAGCCCCAACGCGAGCACAACGACGCCGAACAAGCCGATTGAGTTTCTCACTTTTTCTTCTCCTCTATCAACGATCAGTTTCCCCATTACCATACTGCCAACCCGATGTCCACGCATCGGACAGATGTAGGGTCATCACTCAACGAAAAGACCGGTTTGGCGCGGCGACTGTCCCCACGATTTTTGTATCGTCCTACCTCAAATGTGGTAGCGGACTCCCTCTTTTGATTTATTGCCAAAGCCGCCGCGCGTGGGTATAATGACAAGTGGAGACTCGTTCAGCGCGTCGGCTGACGAGGAACGGCTCATGGCGGGCTTTCCGCTTGAGCGCGCCTCTCCTTTTCCCGCTCAGGTCATCGAGCGGGATTTGTTTTTCGCAAATCAGGAGCGAATACGGATGGACGGTCCACGCATAGAAAAACCAGCAGGAAATTCGCCGCGCGCGCTGACGCGCCGCGAATTCTTGCGCCTTGCCGGCGTCGCAGCGGCGGGCGCGGCGCTCGCCACCTGCGCGCCGCAGACGACAACGCCCACCACGCGCAGCGGCGAAAAAGTTCAACTCGTTTACCGCGACTGGCGCACCGATTGGTTTCCGCCGATGGCGCAGCAGATGCTCGAAGAGTTCCACGCGACGCATCCAAATATCCGCGTCTACTACAATCTCGACCCGGAGAATTCCGAATTTGAAGCCCAGTCGCTGGCGGACTTGCAAGCCGGCACCGCGCCGGATGTCTTTCAGGGCTGCTGCAGTTTTATTCCGATCTGGGCGCAGAAAGGTTATCTGCTCGATCTGCGTCCATACGTTCAAGCCGACCTGGACCGCGCGACCATCGCAGACTGGGACGCCGTTCAGTACAAATCGTTTTTCACGCGCGATGGTCGCCAGTACGCCTTGCCCAAGTACCACGGCGCGCTCGCGCTCTATTACAACAAGGACCTGTTCGATCAGTACCACGTGGACTATCCCAGCGACAACTGGAATCACGACGACTATCTCGCGGCGATGAAACGGCTCACCCACGACCGCAACGGCGACGGCAAGCCCGACCTGTGGGGCAGCATGATCGACATTAGCTGGGAACGCGTCCAGGTGCACGTCAACGAATGGGGCGGACATTTTGTCGATCCCGCCGATCCAACCAAGTCGCAAATCGGCGACTCTGCCGCGCTGCAAGCGATGGAGTGGATTCGCGCGCGTCTGTGGGACGACCGCGTGATGGCAACCGCGCTCGACGTGCAGAACAAGGGAACGCAGGATGCATTTGCCGCCGGGCGGCTCGCGATGGTGGAAGACGGTTCGTGGGCGCTGAAAGGCATCCTTACCAACGCGAACTTTCGAATTGGACTGGCGACTTTTCCCGCCGGTCCCGTGCGCCGCGCGACGCTCGCGACGACGGACGGGTTTGGCATTTACGCCGGCACCAAGCATCCCGACGCGGCGTGGGAGCTGCTCAAATTCTTGATTAGCCAAGAGTACGGCAGGGCGATGGCGAAGGCGCAGCTCCTTCAGCCGGCGCGCGCGTCGCTCGTCGACGAATGGATTCAAATTATCCGCGACGAATTTCCAAAGCCGACTCAAGACTTGAATATCGCGGCGTTTGCGGATGGACAGTTGAAAGGGTACTCGGTGATCGGCGAGTCGTTCGCGAACCAAGCCGACGCGCAGCGGTTGGTCACGAGCGCGTGGCAGCAGATTTTTACGCTCGGTCAAATGCCGGTGAACGAGATGCGGAACGTCAGCCGGCAAATCGAGCAGGCGCAGACGGTATCCAAATAGGAGGCGCGGTGTTTCGGCGGTTCGGGTGGGGCAAATTGCGCGCCAAGATCATCGCCTGGTCGTTCGTGCCCACGGCGATCATTCTCACCGCGGTTGCTCTGGTTGGCTTTTACGCCTACCAGCAAGTCACCGAGACGCTAACGATTCAGAGCAGTCGTGAGTTGGCGCGTCTATCCGCCGGTCAATTGGCAGCCGAGTTGACCGATTACAGCCGCACGCTCACGACGCTGGCGTACACCGCCGACCTGTACGATAACAACCCGGACGTTCAACGCGCCGCGCTCAAGCAAGCCAGCAATCGCCTGATGCTCTTCGACGGCGGCGTCGTCATCCTCAACAATTACGGCATTGTCACCGCGGCGGAACCGGAACGCCCCGAGATCATCGGACAGGACTGGTCGAACCGCGTCTACTTTCGGCAAATGGCGGCAAGTCCGGGCACCGTCTTCTCGGACATCGTCGGCGATGGCGCGCAAGGGACGCCGGTCGTCGTCGCCGCCGTGCCGATCATCAACAATCGCGGCGAATTTATGGGCGCGATGGTGGGAATGTTTCGCGTCGGCGCAAACTCGCTCAGCCCCTTCTACGGCAGCATCGTACGGTTGCGGATCGGAGTGAACGACGCGGCGTTTCTGGTCGATCGCAATGGATTGGTCTTGTATCACACCGACGACAGTCAGATCGGACAGAATATGTCCGCGCAGCCGGTGGTGCAGCAAGTCATCAACGGTAAGGCGGATGCGCTCCGCACGCACGATCCGTCTGGACGCGAGATCGTCGCGGCGTTTGCGCCAGTGCCCGGCACGCCCTGGGGACTGGTGACCGAAGAGGGCTGGGACGCGCTGCTCGCACCGGGTCAGCGGTACATTCAATCGCTCTTCTTGCTGCTCGTGCTGGGTCTGGTAATCCCCGCTGTGGTCGTCACGTTCGGCGTCCGGAAAATCACGCAGCCGATCAATCAGTTGATCGCGGCGACCAAGAATGTCGCGAACCGAGATTTCGCTAAATCGATCAGCGTGCAGACCGGGGACGAGCTGGAAGAGTTGGGCAACCATTTCAATCTGATGTCCGCGCAGCTCGCGGAATCCTACGCAACGCTGCGCGCGAGCGAGGAGCGGTTTGCGCTCGTCGTGCAAGGAACCAACGACGGCATCTGGGATTGGGATTTGATTACCAACGATGTCTATTACTCGCCGCGTTGGAAAAAGATGCTGGGCTATACGGACGGCGAACTCCCCAATCGGCTGGAGACTTGGCGCAAGCTCCTGCATCCCGATGACGCCGAACGCGCGCTCGCAGAACTCGACGCGTACCTGGCGGGACGAACGTCGGCGTATCGGGTCGAAGTCCGAATGCGCTGCAAAGACGGCACGTATCGCTGGATCTCGACGCGCGGCGGCGCGCTGCGCGACGCGCAGGGCAAAGCGTACCGCATGGCAGGATCGCACACCGACATCACGGAGCGCAAGCACGCGGAGCGCGCGCTGCAGGACCGCCTCACGCTCGAAAAACTGATCACCGATATTTCGACGGAATTCATCAACTTGGGACCGGATGAAGTGGACGCCGGCATTCGCCACGCGCTGCAAGCCATCGCCGAATATGCCGGCGGAGACCGCAGTTACGTCTTTCGATTCTCCGAAGACGGCGCGGTGATGGACAATACCCACGAATGGTGCGCCGGCGACATCGAACCGCAGATCAATCGGCGGCAGGGCATCCTTGCCGATACGCTGCCGTACTTGACCGGACGAATCAAGCGGCTCGAAGTCTTGTACGTTCCGCGCCTAGCCGATCTGCCGCCGGAAGCGCAACGCGAGAAATCGGTGTTCGAGACCGAGAAGATCCGGTCGTTGATCTGCGTGCCGATGGTGTATCGCGGCGCGGCGGTCGGCTTTTTGGGATTCGACGCGGTGCGCGCGGAAAAGAAATGGAGCGGCGATGCCGTCACGCTACTGACCATCGTCGGCGAAATCTTTGTGAACGCGCTGGAACATCAGCGCGCCAGCGCGGCGTTGCAGCAAGCGTACCAAACGCTGGAACGCCGCGTAGAAGAACGCACGCACGCACTCGCGACGCTCAACGCGATTGCCGCGTCGGTCAGTCGCTCGCTGGATTTGAAAAAGATTCTCAGCAACGCGCTGGATCAGACGATGGAAATCACCGAGATGGAAGTCGGCGCGGCGTATCGTCTGGATGAAGCCAGCCAGACCTTGATCCTCATGGTACAGCGCGGCGAGTCTGCGGAGTTTGTCGAGCGCACGGCGCGTCTGCCGCTCCAAGTTGTGCTGGGCGGGCAAACGATCCGCGAGGACCAGCCGATTGTCTTCGAGGTGCAGGACTATCCGGAGGGCGCGATCAAGTCGTTGCTGCGAAACGAGGGACTGCAATTGATCGTCGGCGTCCCATTGATGGCGAAAGGCAGATTGACCGGCGGACTCGTCATGAGCACACGCACCCCCCGTACCCTTGCCGCCGAGGAAACATCGCTCCTGATGTCGATCGGGCGGCAAATCGGCATGGCGGTAGAAAACGCGCGCCTGTACGAGCAAGCCGAACAGTCCGCCGCATTTGCCGAGCGCAGCCGGCTCGCGCGCGAACTGCACGATTCGGTGACGCAATCGCTGTACAGCGTGACGCTTCATGCGGAAGCCGCCGTGCGTTGGCTGACCGCTGGCGACCAAGCACAAGCCGCGGATTACCTGCGCGATTTGCGCGATACGGCGCAGGAAGCGCTGCGTGAGATGCGGCTGCTCATTTTTGAACTGCGTCCGCCGGAGCTGGAAAAGACCGGCTTGGCGGCTGCGTTGCAAGCGCGGCTGGACGGCGTGGAAGTGCGCGGCGGGATGAAGGCAGACCTGCAAGTCATCGGCGAAGAGCACTTGCCGCCGCGCGTGCAGGACGAACTGTACCACATCGCGCGTGAGGCGCTCAACAACGCGCTGAAACATTCGCGCGCCTCGCGTGTGCAGGTGCGCCTGCAATTCCTCGATACCTGCGCCTCGCTGGAAGTCTGCGACGATGGCGTGGGCTTTGACGCGGCGCGCGTGGACGAGAGCGGCGGACTTGGTTTCAAAGGAATGAAAGAGCGCGCGCAGAAAATCGGCGGCAGCTTGGAAATTGACAGCGCGCCGGGCAGGGGGACGAATGTCAAGATTCAAGTCCCGTCGAGTTCCTGAGATTTTGGAGGCGATATGAGCTCAACCATTCGGATTTTGATTGTCGACGATCACGCGATTGTGCGTAAAGGCATCCGCGCGCTGCTTTCGACTGAGCGCGATATTCAGGTGATTGGCGAAGCCGGCGATGGCGCGGAAGCGGTCGTCCAAGCGCAAACGCTGCGCCCCGACGTGATTTTGATGGACCTGGTGATGCCCAAGCTGGACGGCATTGAGGCGACCAAGCAAATCACCGCGCAGCAGCCTGGTGCGCGGATTCTCGTCCTAACAAGTTTTGCGGCGGACGACAAGGTTTTCCCGGCGATCAAAGCCGGCGCGCTCGGCTACCTATTGAAAGACACCAAGCCCGAAGACTTGGTGCAGGCGATCCACCAGGTCTACCGCGGCGAGCCGTCGCTGGAACCGTCGATTGCGCGCAAGGTACTGACGGAATTATCGACGCCGCAGCAAAAGCCGCTCAGCCCCGATCCGCTCACGGAACGCGAGTTGGACATTCTCCGCTTGATCGCGCAGGGACGCAGCAACAAGGAGATCGCGGAGGAACTGGTTATTACAGAGATGACGGTGCGGACGCACGTGAGCAATGTCCTTGGCAAACTGCACCTGGCGAGCCGCACGCAAGCCGCGCTGTACGCGCTGAAGGAGGGGCTTGCCTCGCTGGAAGATGTGCCAAGCGCAAACGGCTAACGGGCGTCTGCTACAAATGTGGTAAGCGCGCTACGAGGAATGTTGATTGAGACCGCGACAAACGCGGTCTTTTTGTTGGGCTGGGGATTCATCATTCTGGCGATGACGGTACGGGGCGGGTCTGGTATCTTTGCCTTGTGAAAGCCGAAGGTCTGCGAGATCAAGGAATCGTTTAGGAGGTGCGCCATGAAAAAACTGATCGTAGGAATCATTCTCGTCGCGGTGCTGGCGATTGCCGCCGTGAGTTTCGTGGGTTGCGGCGGCGCGAGTACTGC
>DAIDTM010000297.1 GCA_027457205.1 Anaerolineae bacterium
ATTATACAGTTAATTATCGGGGAGAGTTGTCTCAACCTATATTAGCACAGGGGGGATTCGCTTCGCTCACCACAAGTTTTTCAACCGATGCCGCGCTAACTGGTGCCGCGACAATCGTTGCCGCGTCGCGCGAACAACAAAGGCGGAGCCACCCTCGACTCCGCCTTTCCACCATCGGATGGAATCCGACGGCTACCATGCACGAAACCTGCGCCGCAGGTTTCCGCCGCGCTCAATAGGCGTCGGTTTTCAACCGATGCCGCGCTAACTGGTGCCGCGACAACCGTTGCCGCGTCGCGCGAACAACAAAAGCGGAGCCATCTTCGACTCCGCCTTTCGCTCTTCGTCCCTCGCTCATCGCCTCACGTTACTTGTGCAAATTCCGCGCCGCAATGAACGCCAACCCGCGTTTGGTCAACTCCTCCGCCGTGTGGTTGAGCGCGGCGTGTTTGTCCATGTAGTTCGCCAAGAGCACCGGCATCAAACCTTTCGCTTCCACTTCCACTTTTGGCAAAAAGTACTCCAGAATGTTCGACGGATGCTCGCGCGTCGCTTCCACTTCGGGATCGCCGCCCTCGTGCTTCGCCGAAATATTCTTGACGTGCGTCGCCAGCTCCATCAATTCCGCGCGGCGATTGTACGGCTGCCGCACGATGCTCTTGTATGTCTCGGTGATGTGATGCTCGATGCGCACCACATCCTCAAAGCCGAGTTTCTTGCGGATGTCCGCCGCCGCTTCGATCGTGCAGTTGTCGACCGAGTTGCTCAGGTTAAAGCCGATGAGCGGCGTCGTACCGTCCGGACGCGCGAACAGTTTCGCCAGCATCAGCGTCGACGCGATAAAGTACGGGTTGTCGTTGCCGACGAACACAGAAATCTTGAACTCGTTGTTGATGCCGAGCCGGTGGACCAAATAGCCAATGAGGATCGTGCCCGCGTTGATGTTCAGCACCTGATAGATGCCATAGTGGGTGTAATAGTACAGAAACTCGTCGAGCCACTTGAGCGCGTAATCGTTCGGCTCGCCGATGCCGCCGAAATAGCCGGTGATCGTGTCCGCTCCGCCGAGGTGCACGTTCGAGCCGTCGGTGCCTTTGGTGTCCAACGTGTCCACATACGACGCACCGACGATCTGCATCGCCGCCATGCCTGCCAGCAAATCGCCCTGATCCGATTCTGATTCCTTCATATACCGCACGCGGATAAACCGCCCCGGCATCAGCTCGCCCTTGGCGATGGCTTGCTTCGCCTCTGCGATGATCCACGGAAAGTACTGGAACGCACTGATTTCGAGCGTCACCGCGTTGGCTTTCTTGAATTTCATCGTCGCGGCGGCATCGCCCAGCACCTTGCGGCGATAATCGGCGACGCTGATGAACGCGCCGTTGTTCCGCTGCTGGAGCAGCCACTCCAAGTCCGGCACGTACGGCGAATTCATCTCGCGCAACCGCCTCATTAGATTCGGCAGCTGGCGCGCCTCTTCCGATTGGCGATTGATCTCGTCGATCGTGCCGTGCTTGGCGATAACCTTCAGCACGTCATTGACGAGTTTGCTTTTCGGATCGAGCAGCAGGTCGTTGATCGCGGCAAGATTGCTCGCAGGGATCTTCAGTTGTTTTCGCAATTTGGTGTCCATTGAAATCTCCTTACGCAATACTCACTACACAGTAATTCGTATTGCGTATTCCGCTTAGTCGCCCAACATCTTTTTCAATGGTGTTACTGGTGTCGTTGCCCATCTCACAGTCATTATACTGCGCGGTATGCGGGCTGTCAAAGGAAAACGCGGGCGATAATCTATAGCGATCCTAACTCGATTCCGGCACGTGATTATTCACATCTCACCGCGGAGACGCGGATGACCGTGGCGTGACTGTGGCGAACTACGCCACAGCCATGCGCCACAGCCACGTCGAGTCTTTTACATTTTGGTTTCTCTGCGATCTCTGTGTCTCTGCGGTGAATGAGCGATGTGTACAATCACCATATTCCGGCGATTGCTCAGAGGATGGAGCTGTGCTACAATCGATTGCGCCGATACCAAGAATGCGGAGCAGGAAGCCGAGAAAACAAGCGTTTTTAACCCTGCCTGCAACCGACTCGCCATCGACGCGTGGCTGAGTCAGCCGTTGAGCCGCCAAACGAGCAGTTCTGCTGTTCATGCCAAATTCAGGAGTGACCGTGAACCGCAAATTAGATGAGATCAAATTGCTATATGTGTCCGATCGCAAAGCGTGGCGCGATTGGCTGAAGAAGCATTACAAAACCGAAAGAGAGATTTGGCTTGTGTACTACAAGAAGCATACTGGCAAGCCGCGTATTCCCTACAATGAGGCGGTTGAAGAAGCACTCTGTTTTGGTTGGATCGACAGCACCGTCAAGCGCATTGATGATGATCGGTTCGCTCAAAGATTCACGGTGAGGAATCCCAAGAGCGCCTACTCACAAGCGAACAAGGAAAGACTCAAGGCGCTGATCAAGCAAAGGAAGGTAGCAAAAGACGTGCTAGCCACCTTGGGAGACCTTACGGCGGAAAAGTTTGAAATTCCTCCTGATATTTTCAAAGCCATCAAAGCGAACAAGGACGCTTGGAAGAACTTTCAGGGATTCTCACAATCGTATATACGAATCCGAATTGCCTTCATCGACGGCGCACGAAACAGACCCCAAGAGTTCGAAAAGCGCTTGAGATATTTCATCCAGATGTCGGAGAAGAACAAGCAATTCGGGTTCGGCGGCATCGAGAAATATTACTGATGGCATTGCTCGAAGAATCGAGGCGTGCTACAATACCTCATGACCGTGGCGTGTCGATTTTGCCACCTCTTGTTCGACGTATTAGTAGAGGGAGGGTTCGCCGTCGATCAAGCGTGTCCGACAACCCACCAAATCACAAATCGGAAGGAGATATAACGATGAGAGTCATGGTGTTCGTGAAGGAAGACAAGAGTTCAGAGACGGGTGTTCTTCCACCCGAAGAACTCGTGAACAAAATGGACAAGTATAACGAAGAACTCGTCAAAGCCGGCGTGATGCTCGCGGCGGACGGATTGTACCCCAGTTCAATGGGCAAGCGCGTACGATTCTCCGGCACAAAGCGGACGGTAATCGATGGTCCTTTCACTGAATCGAAAGAGTTGGTCGCCGGGTACTGGCTCTGGCAAGTCAAGTCGATGGATGAAGCGGTGGAATGGCTCAAGCGCGCGCCTTTCGATGGCGGGGTGGAAGTCGAGATTCGTCCAATCTTCGAGCAGGAAGATTTTCTGCGCCAGATTCAGTCCCAACCACAGAAAACGAATTGAGCCACGGAGGCACCATGCAAAAAATCACTCCATTCCTCTGGTTCGAGGATAACGCGGAAGAGGCGGTGAATTTCTATACCTCCATCTTCAAGAATTCAAAGATCGTCAGCATGAATCGCCTGCCAGAAGGAACACCCGGTCCCACGGGAAAAGTAATGACCGCGACGTTTCAACTGGAAGGTCAAGAATTCATGGCACTCAACGGCGGTCCTGCCGGGTTCAAATTCAACGAATCGATTTCGTTCTTCGTAACCTGCGAGACGCAGGCGGAGGTAGATTACTTCTGGGACAAACTCTCCGCCGGCGGCGAACCTAGTCAATGCGGCTGGCTGAAAGATAAATTCGGCGTGTCGTGGCAGATCGTTCCCACCGCCTTGGGTCAGCTCTTGGGAGACCCTGATCCCCAAAAATCGCAACGCGTGATGCAAGCGATGCTGAAGATGACCAAGATCAATGTTGCAGAACTACGGCGCGCGTACGAGCAAGACTAATCCAGTGCAGAAAGGAGATCAGATAATGCGATTCCTGATGTATACGATTGGCGACGATAGTACGCCGATCCCGCCCCCTAGCCCGAAGGAAATGGCTGAGATGGGCAAGTTCATGGAGGAAGCGACAAAAGCCGGTGTTCTACTCGTGACCGGTGCGATGGCGCCAACCTCACAAGGTACAACGGTCCGATTCTCTGATGGCAAGTTCACCGTGACCGACGGACCTTACACCGAGGCGAAGGAATTGATCGGCGGCTGGGCGTTAGTCCAGGTGGCGTCGAAAGCAGAGGCACTCGACTGGGCAAAGCGCTTTCTGCGGATCGTTGGTCGCGGCGAGTCGCGCATCCGCCAGGTTTTTGGACCAGAGGATGCTATGCCGAACCGCGCGTGACAACTTCGGATACTCATCGCGCGATTGACGCCGTCTGGCGGATCGAATCGGCAAAGATCATTGCCGGTCTCACGCGGATCGTGCGCGACGTCGGTCTCGCCGAGGAGCTCGCGCAGGATGCGCTCGTCGACGCGCTCGAGCAGTGGCATGAGTCAGGCATCCCGGACAATCCGGGCGCCTGGCTCATGGCAACCGCCAAGCATCACGCGATTGATCGGATTCGCCGAAACATACGACTTGAGCGCAAGCATGAGCAGCTTGGTCACGAGCTTGAGATCCAACAAGAGTTAGCGGAGGCGGATATCGAAGCCGCGATGGACGATGACGTAGGCGATGACCTCCTGCGCCTGATGTTCATCTCCTGCCATCCGGTGCTCTCCACCGAGGCGCGCGTTGCGCTCACGCTCCGCTTGCTCGGCGGTCTGACGACCGATGAAATCGCTCGCGCCTTTCTTGTCCCGGAGCCGACCATCGCTCAGCGCATCGTGCGCGCCAAGCGAACCCTTGCTGAAGCGCGCGTGCCTTTTGAGGTCCCGCCGGCAGCCGAGCGCGCGGCGCGCCTATCGTCGGTGCTCGAAGTGATCTATCTCATCTTCAACGAGGGCTACGCGGCAACCGCGGGTGACGACTGGATGCGACCAGCGCTGTGTGAGGACGCACTCCGTCTCGGTCGTATCCTAGCCGAGCTGATTCCGCATGAACCGGAAGTACATGGACTCGTCGCGCTGATGGAGATCCAAGCGTCGCGTTCGAGGGCACGCGTCGGACCGTCGGGTGAACCAATTCTGCTCCTCGACCAAAACCGTGCGCGCTGGGATCAACTCCTCATCCATCGCGGTTTCACGGCGCTCCTCCGCGCCGAGGCGCTGGGTGGTCCGCTTGGATCATATACGTTGCAAGCCGCGATCGCTGCTTGTCACGCACGCGCGCGTACTCCGGAGGAAACAGACTGGGAACGCATCGCGGCGCTCTACTATGCGCTTGCCCAGCTCGCGCCATCTCCCATCGTAGAGCTGAATCGCGCGGTCGCGGTTGGGATGGCGTTCGGTCCGGCAGCGGGTCTCGAGATTGTCGATACCTTGACCTCGGAGCCATCGCTCAAAGCATACCACCTCTTGCCGAGCGTGCGCGGCGACTTGCTCGCCAAGCTCGGTCGTTTCGACGAGGCGCGTGCGGAGTTCGCGCGCGCTGCATCGCTCACGCGCAATGTCCGCGAGCGCAAGCTGCTCCTCGAGCGCGCTGCCACGTGCGCGCGCGGATCGCTGCGGTAGAGATGCGCGCGAGTTGCAACGGACGACGTTACGCGCCCGGCAGAATCCAATCGGCAAATAAAACGAGGCGAACCGTTTGGCTCGCCTCAACTTTTTCGCGGCTTTCGTTTCATTCGCGAGTCTCGCGCTACAATATCTCCGCCACCAACTCTGCAATATCCTTCCGCGCAATCTTTTCGTCCACACTCAACGCTTTTGCGCCGTCATCGAGCATCGTCATGCAGAAGGGACACGCGGACGCGACAGTATTTGCGTTGACCGCAATGACATCTTCCACGCGCTTGTTGTTGATGCGCGTGCCCGTGTTTTCTTCGAGCCACATCCTTCCGCCGCCGCCGCCACAACACAAGCCGTTCGCGCGCGAGCGTGGCATCTCGACCAAACCCGCGCCGCTGATCGATTTCAGAATCGCGCGCTGCGGCTCGTAGATGTTGTTGTAGCGACCCAAATAGCACGAGTCATGGTACGTGATCGTCTGTTGCAACGATTTCGAGGGCTTGATGCGTCCGTTGCCAATCAGTTCCGCGATGAGCTGCGTGTGGTGAATCACGTCGAACTTGGCATCGAACTGCGGATACTCGTTCTTGAGCGTGTTGAAACAGTGCGGGCAGGTCGTGACGATACGCTTGAAATTGTATTTGCTCAGATTCTCGATGTTCTCCGCCGTCGCCATCTGGTAGAGGTACTCGTTGCCCAGCCGCCGCGCGGACTCGCAGTTGCAACGCTCTTCGCTCATCACGACGAACTTGACGCCCGCCGTCTGCATCACCTTGACGAACGCGCGCGTGATCTTTTGCGCGCGCTGATCGTATGAACCCGCGCAGCCGACCCAGTAGAGTACGTCGTACTCTTCGCCGACTTTCGCGCGCTGCACATCCATTCCTTCCGTCCATTTCAATCGATCCTGCTTAGGTAACCCATACGGATTCCCCTGCCGCTCCATCGAGTTCATCGCGCTCGCGCCCGACGGCTGTACCGATCCCTCGGAGAGCGTGAGGTAGCGGCGCAGATCGATGATCGTGCCCAACTGGTCGATGGACACCGGACACGCGTTCACGCATCCCATGCAGGTCGTGCAATCCCACAGTTCCTGCGCGTCGATCACCTCGCCGTGAATCGTCGACGACAGCGTTTTCGCGTGCGACACCTCAAACAATTTGACGATGACATTTTTCGGTGAGAGCGCCTTGCCGGTCAACGCGGCAGGACACGCATCCTGACAGCGTCCGCAGCGCGTGCACGCGTCGAAATCGAGCAACTGCTTCCACGTAAATTCTTCGAGTTTGCTAATGCCAAACGATTCCTGATTCTCGATGTCATCGATCTTTGGAATCGCGCCAGCGGGTTCAAGTTTTTTGAAGAACGTGTTGACACTCGAAACCGCAAAGTGCGACATTTTGGTAAACGACACCGTACCGATGAAGACGATCGCGACCAGCGCGTGAAAAACCCAGACGGAACGATGCAGCGATTCCAGCGCGCCCAGACTCATACCCGCCCACAGGCGCGACAGCGGATAGCCGATCACCGAGCACGTCGTGCAATACATCACG
>DAIDTM010000298.1 GCA_027457205.1 Anaerolineae bacterium
TCTCGGGGCTGGTCTTGATTACCCTGTTTGCGTTGGTGGCGATCTTTGCGCCGGTCATCGCGCCGCCCGTCGATCCGAGTAATCCGTTTATCGTGCCGCGCGATGGATACGAAGCGCAACCGAAACCGCCCAGCCCGCAGCATCCCTTCGGCACGACCGAAGGACAATACGATCTCTTCTACGGCGTCGTCTGGGGCACGCGCACCGCGTTTATGGTCGGCATCATCATCACCGGCATTACGCTGGTGCTCGGCATGACGATCGGTACGATTTCGGCGTACTATGGGGGACGGCTAGATGAGATCCTGCAACGCATCGTAGAAGTTTTCCTTGCCTTTCCCTTCTTCTTAGCGGCGATTACGATGGCGGCGGTGGTCGGACCGCGCGTTCACAACGGCATTCTGACCGGCATGATCGCGCTCACGGCGTTCGGTTGGATGGGATACACGCGCCTCGTGCGCGGCGATGTCCTTTCCGTCAAAGAGCGCGACTATGTTCTCGCGGCGCGTGCGGTCGGTGTGCGCGACCTGCGGATGCTCGTCCGCCACATCCTGCCCAACGCGATGTACTCCGTGCTCGTCGTCGCCTCCCTCGACATTGGGACGTACGTGCTTTCCTTCGCGGCGCTCAGCTTCCTGGGCGTCGGCGCGGAACTGGGCTATGCGGACTGGGGGCAGTTGTTGAGTTTCGCGCGCAACTGGATTCCCAATCTGGCGCAGTATTGGTGGATCATCGTCTACCCGGGTTTCGCGCTCTTGCTCTACGTCCTAGCGTGGAACCTCGTCGGCGCCGCGTTCCGCGACGCGCTCGCTCCCAAGATGCGCGGGCTGCGCGCCGGCTAACGTACTCGATCGGGCTGTATGCTAAAACCTCTCTCGATCCGAGAGAGGTTTTTGTCTGAATGGGGATGGATGTTTGTAGGCGCGAAAGAGCGATGAGGAAATCGGCGCAATCGATCCGTTGGCTCTTGGCGTGGTTGGGCTGCGGCGTCATTCTGGTATTGACGTTGACCATCCTCTTGCCGCCGTCGGTATATAGCGATGGAGGCACAACCCCAACTCCAACGCTGCGAAAGATGGCAGACCCTCAATCGTGGATGAATCCGCCGCCGCCGGGCAACACGCAGGCAGACCAGGGCGCGTACACGTACTGGATGCACTGTATGGTCTGTCACGGCAACCTGGGACAAGGTCTCGCACTTTTCCGGTCCTACTATCCCAAGCAGGATCAAGACTGCGCCAGTCCCAAGTGCCACGGCGGTCCGCATCCCGGCGCAGGTTTCAGTTTCCCCGACGCGCCGGCGATCATCGGACCCAACACGCTGACACAATTCAAGACTGCTGCCGACCTCTACGCGTTTATCAGCACGCGTATGCCGTACCAAACGCCCGGCATTTTATCGAGCGAAGAGTACTGGGGTCTGGTGGCTTATCTGCTGAGACAGCACCAAGTTTTGCCAGCGCATATTCAGCTCGATGCGAGCGACGCTGGCTTGGTGCCGATCAATCCCAACTCCACTCCAGCGTTCAGCGCGCCGGCGATTGTCGCGATCGCTCTCTTGATGCTGGTGTTGTTTGTCTCGCTCCTCCTTGTCCTCCAACGTCGCCGCGCCGGCGCTGGAGGGTCGGCAACTGAAAAGAATCGTTAGGCAAGCAATTACATTGACATTCGCTTCGTTCACCGGTATAATCTGCCCAATTCCGTGAGACGCTTCTCCATCCTCTGACAAGGAGGTGATGCCTTTCGATACCTACCCCCGCGACTCTTGATCTCTGATTGTCATGCTCAGACGTGACTCGGCAAAGCACGACCGAGTCGATTTCCAAAGGAGGAGAAAGTAATGAGCACCATCTCGACCAAGAAATTGTTCGTCCTCTTCGCGCTGATCGCGCTCGTTGCGGTTGTGGCGGCTTGCGCTCCCGCCCCCACGCCGGCGCCTACGGCTGCGCCGCCAACGGCTGCGCCAGCCGCCCAGCCGACGACTGCGCCCGCACCCACTACTGCGCCCGCGCCGACCACGGCGGCTGCGCCGACGACCGCGCCCGCGCCGACGACTGCGCCAACCGCAGCGCCCGCGTTCAATGGACTGAGTTTCTCCGCGCCAGACTGCAACTATACCGATAAAGCCAAGAACGTGGCTGAACTCAAGTCCATCGTGGCGAAGGATGCGAACACCGTCGTCTTTACGCTCTGCCACCCGGACCCCGACTTTTTGTACAAAGTTGCGTTTTCGGCGTTTGGCATCGAACCCAAGGCGTACCTCGATCAGACCAAAGGCGATACGACCAAGATCGGCGACAAGCCGATTGGCACTGGTCCCTACGTTGTATCGGAATGGCAGCACGGCGATCACATCACCTTCACGGCGAACCCGAACTATTGGGGACCTGCGCCCAAGACCAAGACCGTGATCCTCAAGTGGTCGACTCAAGCCACCCAGCGTTTGCTCCAACTCCAGGCGGGGACGGCAGACGGTATGGACAACGTCGCGACCGAAGATTTTGCCACGGTTTCGAAAGATCCGAACCTGAAGCTCCTGCCGCGCTCGCCAGAGACCGTCGTCTACCTCGGTATGAACAACAAGTTCAAGCCGTTTGACAATCAGCAAGTCCGCCAAGCCATCGCCATGGCGATCGACAAACAGCGCCTGGTTACCAATTTCTTCCCCACTGGCTCGACTGTGGCTGACCAGTTCTTGACGCCAGACATCAAACCCGGCTACACGGATAGCTTGACCCCGACCAAGTACGATGTCGCGGCAGCCAAGGCGCTTCTTGCCCAAGCCGGCTTCCCGAACGGCTTTGACGTGAAACTGTCCTATCGAACCGTTGTCCGCCAGTATCTGCCCGCGCCGGACAAGATCGCCACGGACATCCAGGCACAGTTGAAGCAGATCGGCGTCAACGTCACGCTGAACCCGATGGAATCGGGCGCGTTCCTCGACCAGACCGAATCCGGCAACACCGCGTTCTTCCTCCTCGGCTGGATCGACGACTATGCGGGCGCGACCGACATCATCGATCCGAACCTCGGCTCTGGGACGAAGCAGTTTGGCAATGCCTACACCGACCTCAATGCGGAGATCTCCGCGGCGGGTTCCGTGGTTGATCCGGCGGCACGCCAGCAGCACTATGACAAGGTGAACCAGCTGCTCCAGCAGTACGTGCCCGAAGTTCCGCTCGTGCACGGCACATCTGCCTGCGCGTACCTTGCCAAAGATACGGGCGATCAATGCAGCCCGTTCAGCGACGAGTACTTCCAGTACATCGCCAATGGCACCAACCAGGTCGTGTGGCTCCAGAACGGCGAGCCGCTGAGTCTGTGGTGCGCGGACGAGGAAGACGGCGAGACCTTCCGCGCGTGCATCCAGATCTACGACGCGCTCTACAACTACGAGCAGAATGGCGTCAAGCCGGTGCCCGCGCTGGCGACGAGTTATGAAGCCAGCCCGGACGCGACGGTCTGGACCTTTCATCTGCGCCAAGGAGTCAAGTTCAGCGATGGCAGCGCGTTTAGCGCGAACGACGTCGTCGCCAACTTTGACGCCTGGTGGGATGCCAAGAATCCAGATCACAAAGGGCGCACTGGCAACTGGACGTACTTTACCAGTTTCTTAGGCGCGCAGCTGAACAATCAGTAAGCGATTGACCTTTGTAGGGGCGGGAAGACCCGCCCCTACAAAGCATGATGACCGCACTCTGCCCAAAAGGAAGAATTGGACTTGTGGGTAGTGCTCCACCCAAGTCAACGTTACTATGATACTCTTTATCGTCCGTCGAATTATTCTGATGATTCCGGTGTTGATCGGAATCTTGTTTGTGACCTTCGCCATGACGCGCATGATCCCCGGCGATGCCTGCGCGGTGATGCTCGGTGAGCGGTATACGCCGGAACGATGCAATGCTTTTCGCCAGCAGTACGGTCTGAACGATAACCTCGCGGTCCAATTCGGGCGCTACCTGGTGACCATCGGTCAGGGCGATTTCGGCAATTCGATTCGCGATGGTCGCCCCGTCACGACGATCCTCTCCGAACGGCTGCCGATGACCTTCGAGCTGACGGTGGGCGCAATGTTGTTCGCCTCGACCTTCGGCATTCTGTTCGGCATCATTTCCGCTCTCCGGCATAACAGCGCGGTGGATGTGGCGACGATGGTCGGCGCGAACGTCGGTGTCTCGATGCCGGTCTTTTGGCTCGGGCTGATGCTCGCCTTTCTGTTTGCCATTGTCTTGAAGGGGACACCGTTCTGGCTGCCGCCTTCCTCGCGTTTGACCGCCGGCATCAGCATGCCGGCGTTGGATAAGGTGTGGCACTTGCAAGACACCACTGGGCTGGCGCACTTTTTTGTCGATCTGCTTTCGAATTCGGTCATCCTGCACAGTTTGATCATCGGTCGGTTCGACATCACCTGGGACGCGATCCAGCACCTGATCCTGCCTTCCCTCGCCGTTGGCACAATTCCCCTTGCCATCATCGCGCGTCTGACCCGCTCCAGTCTCTTGGAAGTGCTCGGACAGGACTATGTGCGCACGGCGCGCGCCAAGGGCTTGCGCGAACGGACGGTGCTCATGCGCCACGCGATGCGAAACGCGCTGATCCCGATCGTGACGATTGTCGGATTGCAAGTCGGCAGTTTGCTGTCCGGCGCAGTTCTGACAGAGACCGTGTTCGCGCTTCCCGGCATCGGCACACAGTTAGTGACCTCGATCTTTGCGCGCGATTATCCTGTCGTTCAAGGATTTGTAGTGGTGATCGCATTGGTATTTTCTTCCGTGAATATTATCGTCGATCTCTCGTACTCGTTCCTCGATCCGCGCATCCGCGCGCAATAGCCCAACTATCCCTTGAGAGAGGAATCGAGCCACATGACAGCCAGTTCTGAATCATTTCCCACTTCGCCCCTCGCCGGATCAGCCGCCTTCGAGCATCGTTCTCCGCTCGTGCAGACGTTCCAGCGGCTGCGCCGCCACCGTTCCTTTCAGGTTGGCATGGCTTTGTTATTGCTCCTGGTGTTTGTGGCGGTGTTTGCTAATTTCCTTGCTCCCTACGATCCAACGCTGCCGCTAGACAATGTCCGACCGCGCGACGCGCCGTGCATCCACTTGCTGGGCTGCACCGCCAAAGGGGGCGATCACATTTTTGGCATCGACGGCAACAACCGTGACGAATACTCGCGCATTCTCTTCGGCGCGCGGCTCTCGCTGCAGATCGGTTTCATCACCACTGGCTTTGCCATCATCATCGGTTCGATCTTTGGCATCCTTGCCGGCTACGCCGGGGGACGGATCGACACCGTGATTATGCGCGCGATGGATATTCTGTTGGCGTTTCCGAGTCTGCTTCTGGCGATTGCTATCGTCGCCGTCCTGGGTCAGGGCTTGGTCAACGCGCTGATCGCCATCGCCATCGTCAATATCCCGATCTACGCGCGTCTCTTTCGCGCCACCGTACTCTCGGTCAAAGACCTGGAGTACGTTACCGCCTCACGCGCGGTCGGCGCGTCGCCGCTGCGGATCATGTGGAGCGATATCGTCCCCAACGCAATGACGCCGATTCTGGTGCAGGGAACGCTCGGCATTGCGACGACGATACTCGATGCGGCAGGGCTGTCGTTCCTGGGTCTAGGCGCGCAGCCGCCCACGCCGGAATGGGGCGTGATGCTGAGCGAGGAACGCAACAGCATTTTCGTCGCGCCGTATCTGGTCTTCATTCCCGGCATCGCGATCATGCTCACCGTTCTCTCGTTCAATCTTATCGGCGACGCGCTGCGCGACGCGCTCGATCCGCGCTTGCGCGTCTAGTTCAAAATACTTGAAGAAGGATGATCGAATGACTGATGAATTGCGAGTCGGCGCTTTGTCCGCCGCGCGTGGTCAGAAATCCAGCGGTGTCCAGGCGCTCAAACTCCAGGGGCAGACCACCGAACTTCCCATCTTTCTCATCAACGGGGCATCGGATGGACCGACGCTGGTGGTAACGGGCGGCATTCACGGCGCGGAGTACGCCAGCATCGAAGCGGCGTTGCGCTTGGGACGGACGCTCGCGCCAGACCATTTGCGCGGGCGCGCCATCATCGTGCCGGTCGTGGATATGCCCGCGTTCAAAGCGCGCTCGATCTACATTTGCCCGATCGACGGGATCAATCCCAATCGCGTCTTTCCCGGCAATCCGAACGGCACTGCCGCCGAGCAGCTCGCCGATTGGCTGTATCGAAACGTGATGACGCAAGGCAATTACTACGTCGATCTGCACGGCGGCGATTTGAACGAAGCGCTCGTGCCGTTCACGCTGTTCCAGAAATTCGGAAACGAAAAGGTAGACCAAGCGTCGCTGGAGATGGCGAAGGTTTTCGGCATTCGCTATCTCGTCAGCAGCGAAGTGAAAGGTTCGACGACTTCTGCCGCCGCGCTGGCGGGCATCCCCGGCATCCTTGCCGAATCCGGCGGGCAAGGAGTCTGGCGCGAAGAGCACATTGCCGCGCACACCAACGGCTTGAATCGATTGATGCGGCACCTGGGTATGCTGGACGGACCCAAACCGGAGCCGCTGCCAACTCAGGTGATGGACCAGTTTGTCTGGTTACGCAGCGAACACGACGGTTATTACTATCCCAAGGTCGATGTCGCCGCGACCGTGCGGAAAGGTCAAGACCTCGGTCACGTTGCCGATTTTCGAGGCAACGTCCTTCAGCCGATTACTGCGCCGCTGGACGGCACGGTGCTCTTCCTCGTCTCTTCGCTGGCGATGAACAAAGGCGATCCACTTTTGGCAATTGGCGCGTGAAATCCAAGGGCGAAGCAGACCGCTTCGCCCTTTCCAATCTTGGCGGAGGTGAAATGAATTTGGAAGCCTCAACTCAAACAGTTCTTGTCACCGGCGGATCGCGCGGGATTGGACGCGGCATCGTCAATCGTTTCTAAAGCGCGGCGCGCGCGTCGCGCTGATGGACCTCGATCCACAACCACCGCCGGACGCGTCGCCGGAGCATCTGGTATTGCTGCCGGGCGACGTTCGCCGCGCGGAAGACTGCGAACGCGCCGTCGCGCGTTGTTACCAGGAATGGGACCGGCTCGATGTGCTCGTAAACAACGCCGGCATCTATCCGAATCGCCCGGTCGTCGAAATGGAGTTCGATGAATGGCGCACGGTATTCGCGACGAACCTGGACGGGATGTTCTTGATGTGCCGCGCGTACGCGCGCCGTGCGCTCGCGGCGAACCAGCCCGGCTGCATCGTCAACCTTTCCTCCGGCGCGGCGCGCAGCGGACGCGTCGGGGCGAGCCATTATTGCGCGAGCAAAGCCGGCGTCGAGATGTTCACGCGCGTTCTGGCGATGGAACTCGCGCCGCACCATATTCGCGTCAACTGCATCGCGCCCGGGCTGATCGACGTGCGGAGCGACGACAACCCCGCGCCTATTTCGGACGAGTATCGCCAGGAACTCCTGAAGACGATTCCGATGGGCGTTGCTGGCGCGCCCGCCGACATCGGCGATGTGGCGGTTTTTCTCGCCAGCGACAGCGCACGCTATATGACTGGTTCGTTCGTCACGGTGGACGGCGGTTCGCTCGCCGGTCGAAACCAATTGCCGCGAAGTTGAGTATGCCAAATCAAAACGACACCATCGAGGTCGAACTACTAAACCGCGTCTCGCGCGAAAACCTGTGGGAGACGAATCGCCGTATCGCGGAATGGGTGCGCCTCTCCGGCAGCCGCGACGAACGCGCAGCGTTCGAGTACGTCAAAGGGCTGCTCGATGAGTACGGGATTGCCACGACCTGGCTGGAACATCCCGCGCTGGTCAGCTATCCGCTCGAAGCGAATCTCGAAGTGATCGACGCTGCCGGTCGCACACTCGCGCGCTATGCCTGTCTCAGCCACGCGTTCAGCGCGAGCGTCGATTCTCTCGAAGCGGACATTATCGACCTCGGCTTTGGCGCGCCGGCGGATTACGCAGCGAACGACGCGCGCGGCAAAGTTGTGTTGCTCAATGGTTTGGCGACGCCGACGGCGGTCTATGCCGCCGAGCGCGCCGGCAGCATCGGGCAAGTCTTCATCAACGACGACCATCTGCACAATATGATCGTCAGCACCGTCTGGGGTACGCCGACGCCGCAATCTGCGGAACGATTGCCCAAGTCGCCAGTCGTCTCGATGGTCGCCGCCGATGGCGCGGCGTTGCGCGCGCACATCGCCACGGGCGTCACGCGCGTGCGAATCCGCACGCGCGTTTTCACCGGCTGGCAATCGACGCCGATTGTGATCGGTGAATTGCCGGGGCGTGCCAGCGACGATTTCGTGATGTTCAGCGGTCATCTCGACAGTTG
>DAIDTM010000299.1 GCA_027457205.1 Anaerolineae bacterium
GACGATATGTCCGACTGCTTTGATTTCAAGCAGACGCCGCTGCCCGCGCCGGTGGGAACGGGCGGTGTCCCCGTTACTCCTAGCCCAAAACCAAAACGCAAGCCGAAACTGCGCAAGCCGGTCAAGCGCGCGCCGCGCAAACCGTCCACGCGAAAATCGGTCAAGCCGAAACGAAAGGCGTCCAAGCGATAGCGCGCGTTTTTGACTTTCGTCCGCCGGCTCGATATAATGGAATAGAAGGTGAAGAATGCCCTCGGACGCGCAACGCTCCGTGGGCATTTTCTGTGCCTCGAAACGACCAACCGCCCGCGAATTTAACCTCGCGGGAGGATCCAGCGGAGGTGAGAATTGAAAGAATACCACATCGCCGTCATTCCCGGCGATGGAATTGGTAACGAGGTCGCGCCAGAAGGCGTGCGCGCGCTGGACGCGGTCGGAGAATTGACCGGCGCGTTCCGGTTGCGCTACGACTATTTTCCCTGGGGCTGCGAGTATTATCTGCGGCGCGGCGAGATGATGCCGAAGGATGGACTGAAAACGCTCGAGTCGTTCGACTCGATCTACTTTGGCGCGGTTGGATTTCCCACCGTACCCGATCACATATCCCTGCGCGGCTTGCGCCTGCCGATCTGCCAGGGCTTTGACCAGTACGCGTGCGTCCGACCGAGTTTGCTGCTGCCCGGCATCCCCAGCCCGCTCGCCGGCAAAAAACCGGGCGACATTGATTTCATCGTCGTGCGCGAGAATACGGAAGGTGAGTACACCGGCGCGGGCGGACGCGCGCATCGCGGCTTGCCCATCGAACTCGCGCTCGAAACGTCCGTCTTTACGCGCGTCGGCGTCGAGCGCGTGATCCGCTACGCGTTCCAGCTGGCGCGCAGCCGCCCGCGCAAAAAGCTCGCGAACGTGACAAAATCGAACGCGCAGCAGCACTCGCTGACATTCTGGGATGAAATCTTTGAAGAGATCGCGCCGGAATTTCCGGATGTCACGACTGAACGCGTCCTCGTCGATGCGATGGCAGCGCGTTTTGTGCTGCGCCCGGAATCGCTCGATATCGTCGTCGGTTCGAATTTGTTTGGCGATATTCTCACCGATCTGGCTGGCGCGATCTGCGCGAGTCTCGGTCTCGCGCCGAGCGGCAACATCAATCCGGAGCGCACCTATCCATCAATGTTCGAGCCGGTGCACGGCTCCGCGCCGGACATTTTCGGCAAGGGCATCGCGAATCCCGTCGCCATGGTGTGGTGCGGCGCAATGATGCTGGAATTTCTCGGCGAAAAGGTCGCCGCCGACCTGATGGTGAATGCGATCAAAGCCGTGACCGCGGAGCGGCGCGTGCTGACGCCCGACCTGGGCGGACGCGCCAAGACGAGCGAGGTAACGGACGAGATCATCGCCAAGGCGCGCGCGCTGGCAAAGTAATCGCGTGTAGCTGCTTAGCGCAGAGACGCCGAGGACGCGAATGGTTGTACCTCATTCGATACGCAACGGTGCGCGTCGAATCAGGTGAAAGGTGAAGTACGCCTCCTGAATGTCGTTCGACATTCGAGAGGCGTTTTAATTTTTTCCGCCCAAGGAGGCATGATGAAAGTCTCGTGGAAAGTAGCGATCCCTCTGCTGGTGTGGCTCGCCTTGGTGCTCTTCTCCGTTTTCTTTGGAGTGCCCAAGGGGTTGACCCAAAGCGCGTGGTGGTACTTTGCGCTCTTTGCCGCCGTCATCGTCGGCTTGATCCTGGAGCCGATCCCCGCCGCGGCGATTGGCTTGATCGGCGTGGCGTTTGCCGCGGCGATGCGGTACGTGAACGCAGACATTACGCAATCGATCAACTGGGCGCTCAGCGGTTTTGCGGATTCGACCGTGTGGTTGATCTTCGGCGCGTTTGTTTTCTCGATGGGTTATAACAAAACCGGCTTGGGTCGCCGCATCGCCTTGATGCTGGTGCGCTGGCTGGGCGGTCGCACGCTGGGTTTGGGGTACGCGATCACACTCGCCGATCTCGTGCTTTCGCCCGGCACGCCCTCCAACACGGCGCGCAGCGGCGGCACGATTTTCCCGGTGATTCGCAACATTCCAGGGCTGTACGGTTCAGAACCGGGTCCCACTGCGCGCAAGATCGGCTCGTACATCATGTGGACCGCGTTTGCCGCCACCTGCGTTACCAGTTCGATGTTAATCACCGCGCTCGCGCCGAACGCCGCCGCGCTTACCATCGTCAAGACGACTGCCAAGCTCGATATCAACTGGCTTCAGTGGTTCATCGGCTTTATCCCGGTTGGCGTCGTGCTGCTTTTGCTCGTCCCGCTGATCACGTATCTGATCTATCCGCCGGAAATCAAGGCAAGCAAGGAAATTCCGGTGTGGGCAGGTCAAGAACTCGACAAGATGGGTAAGGTCACACGACCGGAACTCATCATGGTCGGGCTGGTGGTTCTAGCGATCTTTCTGTGGATCACCGGGTCGAATGTCCTGTTCGCGCTGCCGTATCTGGGCACCAACTTTATCAACGCCACCACCGTCGTTCTGATCGGCATCGCATTGATGCTGATCACAAACGTCGTGACCTGGGACGAAATCCTCAGCAACAAAGGCGCGTGGAATGTGCTGGTGTGGTTTGCCACGTTAGTCACGCTGGCGAACGGCTTGAATATGGTCGGCTTTATCAAGTGGATTGCCGATCTTGCCTCTGCGCCGCTCAAGGGCTTGGACCCGATCATGGCGATGGCGCTGCTGGTCGTGCTGTTCTTTTTCATCCACTATTTCTTCGCGTCACTCAGCGCGCACACGGCGGCGGTATTGCCGGTCGTGCTCGCGGTGGGCGTGAAAATCGCCGGCATTCCCGTGATGCCCTTCGCACTCTTGCTCGTCTACTCTCTCGGATTGATGGGCGTCCTTACGCCGTACGCGACCGGACCTGCGCCGGTGTATTACGGGAGCGGTTATATCTCTCGCGCCGATTTCTGGAAGTTGGGGTTGATCTTTGGGATCATCTTCACCGCCGCGCTGCTGGTGATCGGCTTGCCGTGGCTCCTCACGGTCAAGGTCTAGGAACATAAAGACCTGGAAGGTTTCCAAAAACCTTCCAGGTC
>DAIDTM010000300.1 GCA_027457205.1 Anaerolineae bacterium
CTCGTATGCCGTACCATTCACAATGGCAATGACGCGCGAGCCGAGCGCGAGGTACTTGCCCCAGTCGGGATGGTTCGCGATCAGCGCAAAGTACGCGTCGCTGTTGAACTCGATCTTGGTCGTCGCCATCCGCGACGGATCGAACTGCGTGTCCGTCCAGACGCCGCCGCGCAGCAAGAAGGTCTTGTCGCCGACCGTTTGAATTACGACGGAGCTGCGTCCGTCGCCGGCAGAACTGGGCGCGGCGGTGGGCGCGACTGCCGCGCAGCGCAGTTGGTTCTGCTGCTGGCTCTGCTGTACCGCCGCCGCGCCGGAGGTTGGCATCGCGCTCGGCGCAAGCGACTTTTGCATTTCCTGCGCCGCGCTGTTCCGCCCCGATGGCGTCAGCACGTCCGCGCGCTCGTCGATCAGGAACGATGTATACGGCGTGACGATGCCGTACCGCACCGCGAGCGTGACGATTTCGTTCACGACTTCTTTCGATTCGCCGTTCAAGCGAATCTGGTTGAGCAGATAGCCGATCTTGCGCGTCGCCCACAAGCGCGGTATCGAATCATCACCGCCCGCGCTCGCGAACGAAACGTCGGAATATTGGAACGTTTGCGGCGCGCCGTTGACCGTGCCCTTCAGCGTGATCGTGGTCGGTCCACCACCGCGATAACGACCCGCGACGACGAGCTGCGTGCCGGCGAAAAGATCAGGCAGTGGGTACGGATACACGTCGCTGACGTTGACGCCGCCCCAATCCACCGTAATGTCCGATAGCACCGGCGTCGAGACCTTCGCGTAGAACGCGGACACGATCTCGTCAATCTTTTCGTTCGGACGGACGTACGCGCTCGCGCCGCGCAGTTTCTCCGCCAGCGAGTCGAGCAGAATCGTGTTCACGTCGTTGCCGACGCCGAAGGTGAACAGGCGGACGTTTCGCGAAGCGTGCGCGGCGTTCGTCGCGTTCGCGATGATCTTTTGCGGATTCAATTCGCCCGTCGTCGGCAAGCCGTCGGTCAAAAAGATGATCGTCGCCGGGCGCGTCGGATCGATGTCCGCAATCGCTTCCAGCAGCGCGCGGTTGATGTCGGTCGATCCTTCCGCGTGGAGGTTGGCGACGAATTGCTTGGCGTCGTCGCGCTGCGAAACTGGCTGCAACGACGACGCGTACGCGCTGACGCCGGTGCTGAACGCGATGACGTTGAAACGGTCGTTCGGGTTGAGGTGATCGAGCACATAGTCCAGCGCGTTCTTCGCCTGCGCGATCTTGGCGCCCTGCATCGAGCCGTAGATGTCGAGGACGAGGACCACGTCTTTGGCGATCACCTGCGACGGATCGACCGCGATCTTGGGCGCGACGAGCATCAGAAAGAATCCATCGTCGCCGCTGGTCTTGTACGAGAGCAAGTTCAGCCCAATGTCGTCTTGGGTAACCGAGTAATAGAGGACGAAATCGCGGTCGGGTGTGACGTTCGAGTCCTCGTAGCCAACCTGCGCCGCGTAATCGCCGTTACGCACGACGCTGACGTTGTGCGACGGCGAGTAGATCGCCTTGAGCGCGGTGTTCGATTTGATCGATACGTTGACGGACACGTTGGCAAGCGGCTTGGGCGAAAACTTTTCGGTGTTTAGCGGATAGACGTACCGCACCAGTCCGTTGTCGGCTTTCAGAACCTGCGAGTAATCGATCTCGACGCGTTTGGTCGATTGCGGCGGAATCGGAAAGATGCGCGCCTGGAACGCATTCTGCCCGATGTACTCCAGCAGCGCGGGGTCGCGCTGGCGGCGCACACTGGCCTCATAGATCTGCCGCGCCTGGCTCTTGTCCAGCACCTGCCCCTCCAGCCGCGGGCCGTCTACCCAC
>DAIDTM010000301.1 GCA_027457205.1 Anaerolineae bacterium
TGGCGCGCAGGTGGGCGCAGTGGATGGCGGCGACCGGGCAGGCGCGGCAGATGTTGGGCGAGACTTCGCGGTCGCCCGTTTTGATCTTATCGCAGAGGATGTGCCCGTCGTCATCCACCTGACGATACGGGCAGGGTTTCAAGTTGGACATATCAATTCACCCGAAATGCTTTTCTCGAAGGAACCTTTGTTCTATCTGGTGCTATTATAATCCGAACAGGTGTTCTGTGTCAAGGGGATTAGCGAAACTTTAAGAAAATCGGAGAAAAGAAAAAGGCGAGATCGAAATCTCGCCTCGTGGCGGAAAGGGTGGAGCGTAATCTTGCGAAGGTCTTTCATCCCGCAAGTTGCGCCGGGTTCTCGACCTTCGCGTGGTTTGTTACTTTTTCGCAGCGCGGAGCTGATTCAGCTTTTTCATCAAGCGCGATTTGCGGCGCGCCGCATTGTTGCGCTTGATGACGCCTCTCTTCGCGGCATTGTCGAGCGCGCTGATCGCTTCGACCGTGGCTTTTTCAGCCGCGGCGGTATCGCTCGCGGCGATCAACGCCTGAGCGTTCTTGACCTCCGTGCGGGTCGTCGTGCGAACCACGCGGTTGCGGACGCGCCGACGCGCACTTTGGCGAATGGCTTTTTCAGCGGCGTGTGTGTTTGCCAATGGAAATTCCTCCGATGAGTTCTTGTCTGACGGAGGCGATAATACACCCATTCGGCTGTTTTGGCAAATGGAATCGATGTCGCCTCCAATCCTCGTTCGCACGCGCTGCAATTACACAGATAACGATGCTCGTGTTATAATGCGGACGTGATTTCTGCCGAAGCGACTCCCGCGGCGCGTCCGCGCCGGCTGGCTCAAGCCGCGACCATCGTGATGTTCTTTTTTGTCACGAGTCGCGTTCTGGGTCTACTGCGCGACATCGTGATCAGCCATCAGTTTGGCACATCGCGCGCGCTGGACGCGTACTTTGCCGCGTTCACCATTCCCGATTTTATCTTTAACGTCCTCGCCGGCGGCGCGCTCGCTTCCGCGTTCATTCCGACGTTTGCCGGCGCGCTCGCGCTCGGCGATACGCGGCGCGCGTGGCGGCTGGCGAGTGGCATCCTCAATTTGGCGGTAATCGTCCTGGCAGTGATCGCCGCGCTGCTCGCGCTGTTCGCGCCGCAGGTCGTCGCCGCGACGGTCGCGCAGGGATTCGCGCCAGCGGACCAAGCGTTGACCGCGCACCTGATGCGTTGGATGCTCATTACGCCGATCATCTTCGGCGTCAGCGGCGTCGTGATGGGCATTCTCAACTCACATCAGCATTTTGTCTTTCCCGCGCTCGCGCCGGTAACGTACAACCTGGCGATCATCGCGGGCGCGCTCTTCCTCGCGCCGACGATGGGCGTCTACGGGCTGGTTGCCGGTGTTGTGGCAGGGGCGGTGCTGCATCTGCTGGTCCAGGTTCCGTGGCTCTTGCGCCAGCGGATCGAGTACACGCCGGCGCTGGGGCTGGACAATGCCGATGTGCGCGAGGTGATGCGGCTGATGCTGCCGCGGATGCTCGGCATCGCCACGGTGCAGATCAATTTTCTGGTCAACACGATTCTCGCGTCGGCGCTGCCGGCGGGGCGCATCGCCGCGCTGTGGTACGCGTGGCGCGTTATGCTCTTGCCCGAAGGCGTGGTCGCGCAGTCGCTGGCGACCGCGGTGTTTCCGACGTTCTCCGAGCAATCCGCGCGTCGCGAGCACGCGGATTTCCGGCGAACGTTTTCCACCGCGCTTCGCGCGACCTTTTATCTGACGATTCCGGCGGCGGTAGGCATATTCGTGCTGGGGCGTCCATTCGTCACGCTGTTGTTCCAGCGCGGCGAGTTCAACGCACAGTCCACCGCCGAAACGGTGTGGGCGCTGCAATTCTACGCGCTCGCGCTGTTCGCGCACTCGGGCTTGGAGATCATCACCCGCGCCTTTTACGCGATGCACGACACCAAGACGCCGGTCGTCGTCGGCGTTGGCGCGATGGGGCTGAACGTCGTACTGAGTCTCCTTTTGATCGCGCCGCTGGCACAGGGCGGACTGGCGCTCGCCAATTCCATCGCGACGATCCTGGAAATGCTGACGCTGCTGGTGATTCTCCAGCAGCGAATGGGCGATCTGGATACGCGGCGGATTGCCGCATCGCTCGCGCGCGTTGTCGGCGCGTCGGCGGTGATGGGCGCGGCGCTCGTGCTGTTCGATCATCTGTTTGCGGCACGCAGTGCGGCTTTCGTCGCGGTCGTCGGTATGGTGATCGGCGGCGCGGTGTATTTTCTTGTTACGACGGCGCTCAGGTCGGAAGAAATAATTTTTGTTCTGCGCCGAGTAAAACTAAGATCATAAACCGCGAAGAGCGCTAAGAACGCAAAGGAAATCTTAAAGAGTTTTCTTCGCGACCTTCGCGTCTTCGCGGTTCAACTCAGGGGTTTTGATGTTAGATAAACTGGCAGCGATCGAAAAACGCTACGACGAACTGCATAACTCGATGGCGGACTCCGCCATCACGTCGGACCAGACGCGTTTGCGCGAGGTGACGCGCGAGATCAGCAACTTGGAAGAAACGGTTGCCAAGTATCGCGAGTACAAGGCGACGCACGACGCGCTCGAAAAGACACGCGCGCTTGCGCGGGACGAGTCGGAAGAAGAGTTGCGCGCGATGGCGAAGGAAGAGGCAGCGAATCTGGAAGTGGACGAATCGCGTTTGCTCGAAGAGCTGCGCGTCCTCCTTTTGCCCAAAGACCCGCGCGATGACAAGGACGTGTTCGTCGAAATTCGCGCTGGCACGGGCGGCGATGAAGCCGCGCTGTTCGCGGCAGATTTGTATCGGATGTATACGCGGTACGCGGAAGACAAGGGCTGGAAAGTCGAATTGGTCGACGAGAACCGCACCGGCTTGAAGGGATTCAAGGAAGTTGTTTTCGAAATCAAAGGGAAGGGCGCGTTCTCGCGGATGAAGTACGAAAGCGGCGTGCATCGCGTTCAGCGCGTGCCGCAGACCGAAGCGCAGGGGCGCATCCACACGTCTACCGCGACCGTCGCGGTGCTGGCGGAGGTGGACGACGTAGAGATCGATGTCAAGCCCGACGAAATCAAGATCGACATCTTTCACGCGTCCGGGCACGGCGGGCAGAACGTGCAAAAGGTGGCGACCGCGGTGCGGATCACGCATCTGCCGACCGGCATCGTCGTCGCGTGCCAGGACCAGCGCTCGCAGCTGCAAAACAAGATTCGCGCGATGAGCGTTCTGCGTGCGCGACTGTACGAGATGGAAATCGAAAAGCAGCAGCGCGAGATCACCGAATCGCGCCGCGCGCAGGTCGGGTCGGGCGAACGTTCGGAAAAGATTCGCACGTACAATTTCCCGCAAGACCGGCTGACCGACCACCGCATCGGTTTGACGGTGCACAATTTACCC
>DAIDTM010000302.1 GCA_027457205.1 Anaerolineae bacterium
CGAAATTACTTTATCGCGTTCCAAACACCGTCGTCACACGCGCCTGCAAACTTTTCAATTGATCGTCGGCGTGCGTCAACGCTTGCTCGACCGAAGCCAGTCTTTCCTTTTCGCCGCGCACAAAACGAAAATACGGCGCGACCCCTTCCTTCAGCCGATTGATCGTGCGGTCGGCTTCGGAATTGAATTGCGTGGTCAGCACGCGGCTCAGGTTCTGACGCACCGTTTCGATCTTTTCCTTGAAACGCGTCTTGGCTTGCTGCCGTTTGTACGGGATGATAAAGAAACCGACGATGGCGATCACGCCGGCGAACAACATCCCGGTCACATCGACCGCGCTGGAACCCACCAAGATGGTCACGGCGGTGCCCAGCCCGACCGCGCCCGCTTCGACCAGCGCGGTCTGCGCGACTGAGCTTTCCACCGCATTCCCCAATTCACGCGATTCCGCTTCCGCGTCGTAACCGTTGACGACAGTCTGCGCGGACTGCGTCACGCTGTCGAGCAGAGCTTGCCGCCGCAGATCGAATTCGGTGGAGACCTGTCCCACCAGTTCGTCGGCGGCAGCGGTACGTCGTTTGATGAGAAAACTGGCGACCTGCTGCCAGTGCCGCAAATCCTTTTCGACCAGCCAATTCACCGCGGACTGAACCAGGTGATCGATCTCCTCCGATACGCCGGTCAGAACCTGGCTTTCGAACATCGCGCGAAAACGGTCGCCGCGCGTAAGGTCGAACAGATTCATCAAGCGAAATTTTTGATCGAAAAAGTCCATGCCGCGCGTTTGCAGCCGCAGAAGCACATTGTCGACCTGGGCAAGGCGCGCCTTCAACTCCCCTTTCATCTCCGATTCGTACGTCGCCATCTCGCGCTCGACCGTGCCCACCATCTCCGCGTCGGAGCGCAATTGATCGCGCGCGTGCCCCAGCCGCGCGTTCTCGCGCTTCAAGATCTGCTCCACCACGCCGAGCGGATTCGCAAACTTGACGCGTAGCCGCGTCGTTTCGTCCAACCAGGACTGCGTGTGTGCGCGCAACGCGCCCATTCCGCTGTCCGCCTCATCGCCGGCTTGCGCGCGTTTTGCCGAAACCGCAAAGATCTCCGGCGGCGCGCCGAGGAGCCGCGCGGCGTGGTCGGCGACGAACGTCGTGACCTCGCGCAGTTCGGCTTCGCCGGCAAGCAGGTCGCTTTTGTTGATGACGAAAACGATCTTTTTGCCCCACTCGCGAATATGTTCGAGGAATTGCCGCTCGCTTTCGGTGAACGGGCGGTCCGCCGATGTGACGAAGATGACGAGGTCGCTGCGCGGGATAAACTCGCGCGTCAATTCCTCGTGTTCGCGGATCACCGCGTTCGTGCCGGGCGTATCGACGAAATTCAGTTCGCGCAACAAGTCCAGCGGAAAAGCCAGCACGGCGATGCCGCCCGCGCCAGTCGATTCTTCCAGTGGGTCGCCGTACTTGACGAGCGTGATGCGCGTGGTCGTCGGTGTCACGCCTTCCGCCAGCACGCGCTGACCGAGCAGTGCGTTGATGAGCGCGGACTTGCCGGCGTTGAATTCGCCGGCGACGACGATCAGGAACAATTCGTCCAATTGCAAGAGCGCCTGACGCAGATCGTCCAACTCTTCCGCCGGATTCTTGAACGCGGTGAGGGTGGCGAGCAAATCGGCAAGGTACGCCTTTTCGTCCTTCAGCAACTGGGCTTGACCGGGGTCCAGCATGGTCGTCATCGTCGTTTCTCCAAAACTACCGCATAGCCCTCTTCAAAACTATCCAGCGGAAACGCGCCCATCAATTCCCATTTTTCTTTCGCCGCGATTTGCATCAGGTCGGTCGGCGACACCAGCAGCAGTTCGAACCACGCGCCGCGCGCGCCGCGATACACCAACCGCAGACGCAGCTGCCCAATCGCGCGACCGCGTTCCAGATTTCGCCTTAGGTAACTGCGGTGCGTTGGATTCGTCGTACTCGGTTGGCGCGTCGTCGCCAGAATGCGCCCGCGCGGCGACGTAACGCGATGCAGCTCGCGCAGCATCCGTCGAAAGCGCGGCAGCGTGCCGCAGATGCCGAGGTTGTTGCCGAACAAAACGACGGTGTCGAATTTGCCGTCGCGGAACGGCAGCGCGCCGCACGCGTCCACGCCGCGCACGTCCGTCACACCGCGCGCCCGCGCCAACTCGACGATACGCGGCGACGCGTCCACCGCGGTCACGCGCAAGCCGCGCTTCTGAAAGTAGAGCGCGTGCCTTCCCGCGCCGCAGCCAATATCCAACACGCGTCCGCGCGCGAACTCGAGCGCGGCTTTTTCGTGCGAAGGAAAATCGCGCGGCGAAGTAAAGTACCACGCCGCGTCTTCGCGGTCCACGCGATCATCGTCGCGCTCGATCCACAGGTCAGCGCGTCCAGTCTTGTGATAATTCCACAGCGCATCGGCAAAGAGATCAAATGGTTTGGCGTGTGACTGGGAGGGCATCCGTGTGACTTTCGCTAATACCTATTTCTGTACTCATAGAAGTAATAGAAAACCGCGCCGACGACGTTCAGAAAAATCAATGCTAACATCCACTCGAATTTTGAGGAAGGGGGCCAGCTCAGCGCGGCTGAGTTACTCGGTATGCTGGTATTGTTCGACATATCCCAGAACATCCACAGCCAAAATACCAACAACGCCAGGGGAATTATCAATAGAATTAGCTGAGCCATCACGCGCCCCTTACTTTTTGAACCGTTCGTCTTCCGCCAGAATCCGCCGCAAGCCCTCGTCGAGCGAAACCTGCGGCTTCCACTTGAGCAGATCGCTCGCGAGCCGGATGTCGGCGACCAATCGCGGCACCCCGCTGTCTTCTTCCTCATTCGACAATCGATGCGCTTGACGGCTCGCCGCGCGCTCGATCTGGTCCACCAACTGCGCGATGCTGACTTCCTGCCCGCTGCCGATGTTGACGATGGCGCGATTGACGCGTTCGGCGGTTGCTGCCGCCGCGAGCGCGCTGACCGCATCCGAAATATAAACGAAATCGCGCGTCTGCTTGCCTTGCCCGAACATCACCACCGAGCCGCCCGTGACGACTTGCTTGAGAAAGCGCGGAATCACCGGCGCGTGCGAAGGCGGCAGCGGCTGGCGCGGACCGTACGCGTTGAAAATTCGCAGCACGACCGTTTCGATTTTCCACAACGCGCCGATGGAATGGAGATAATACTCGGACGCGAGTTTACTGACCGCGTACGGCGAATCGGGATGCATGACCGCGTCTTCGCGCACGGGCTGCTGCGCCTGTCGCCCATACGCCGCGCCGCTGGAGGCGAGAATGACGCGCTTGACGCCTGCGTCGCGCACGGCGGTCATCAGCGACACGGTGCCGCCGACGTTGACCGCGTTATACTCGACCGGATACAAGACCGATTCCGGTACGCTGACACGCGCGGCAAGATGATAAACGCAATCGGTACCTTTGAGCAGCGTCCAGAGTTTTGGCACATCGCGCACGTCGCCGCGCGTAAAGAGGACGCGTGAGTCGAGCGCGGCGGGATCGCCCGCGCTCACATCGTCCAGCACGCGCACCTGATGTCCTTGCGCGACCAGGTGATTTGCCAATGCCGTGCCCAGAAATCCCGCGCCAACCGTGATGAGAAAACGCATCGTCAGCCGTTCCTTCTCCACAGCAAGATACCCAGCCCAAAGAAAATCAAACCGGCGACGACCAAGATCACGCCCGTCCCGGCGAGCGCGCCCTGCCCCAGGTCGATGGGTGAACCGGGCGCGGGTGTCACGTCCGGACGCGCGTAG
>DAIDTM010000303.1 GCA_027457205.1 Anaerolineae bacterium
CTCCTATCCCCGCTCGCCGATGACGACGCTCACCTCGCGCAGCTGTCCGCCGCGCACCACGCGCGCCGTCACTGTCGCGCCAACGCGATCACTGCTCAACGCGGCAAGCAAATCGTCCAGATGCCGAATCGGCTGCGCGTCGAGCGCGCCGAGTGTATCGCCCATAAAGATGCCGGCGTGTTCCGCCGGACCGCCCGGCTCGACTGAGACCGCCAACAACCCAGTCTCTTGACCGAGTTGCTTGGCGAGCGCGTCCGGCAAGCGCACCGGCTGTGCGCCAACGCCGAGATAGCCGCGGCGGATGTGACCTTTCGTCAGCAGCGTTTCGACCACCGAACGCAGCGTCGTTGCCGGCACGGTGATACTTACGCCACGCAAAAGCGCCGACGTATTCAGTCCGATGAACTGCCCATTCGCATCGACGAGGGGACCACCGGAGAAACCGGGATACATCACCACATCGGTTTGCAAATAACGATCCAACCGACCGCCTGCCGGCGTGCGCCACGCGTCGCCGAGTGCGCTGACAACGCCGAGCGTCGCCATCACGTTTTGTTCCGGTCGACCGAGCGCGAGGACGAGGTGTCCCACCTTGAGCGCGGCGGGATCCGCCCAAGTTCGCGTCGTTAGGTTGCCTGACTGCGCGCGCAGCACGGCGAGGTCGGTCGTCGGATCGCGTCCGACGAGTTTCGCGGTGGTCGTCTTGCCGTCCGGCAAACCGATGCCGATACTGTCCTCCTGCTCTACGACGTGATGCGCGGTGACGATTACGCCATCGGCGGACCAGACGATGCCGCTCGCCGGCAGGCGCGGCCGCGCTTCCACGCGCACGACGCCCACCCCGGCGGTTTCCGTCGCGGTCGCCAAAGCGTTGGATAGATCAGATAGCACTGACATTGTTTAACCTCCTCAGACCTGACAGGTTCTCCAAAACCAGTCCGGTCTCATTCTAACGCGAAGGGACACAGGGCGCATCGCCCATTGGGTGAGGAAGAGACCCGGAAGAAAGGTTAGGTCAAACCTCCCGCAGGTTTGGGAACCTGCGGGAGGTTTTCGTCACAGGAGAATTAACCCAAGCCGCGTCGCGTGGACGACGGCTTCGGTGCGGCTCGATACATTCAGTTTGCCGAGGATGGCGTTGACGTGGAATTTCACGGTATGCTCGCTGATGCCGAGCGTGCGCGCAATCGCTTTGTTGGATTGCCCTTCCGCCATCAGCCGCAGCACTTGCAGTTCGCGCGGCGTCAGCGCTTCAATCGGCGGCGCGGGGGACTGATCGCGCGCGGCGGGTAACAGCGCGTCGGCGAACACCGGATCGATCACCGCCAATCCATGCGCGACTGCCGCCAGCGCGGCGGTGAGATTTTCCGCCGACGCGGCGCGCGGCAATATCCCGCGCGCGCCGGATGTCCACACATCGGCGGCGATCGTTTCATCGGGCAACAGCGCGACGACGTGAACGCCGAGATCGCGCAGCGCGTTCGCATCTTGGGGCGCGCGCGTCGCGTCCGCGCCAAAATCCCACACGATCACCTCCGGGCGCTACACCGGCAGCGCGTTCGCGAGTTCGGCGTCCGCCGCGACTTGACCGACGACGATGCAGCCGGGCTGACTCGCGAGCAGCGTGGCGAGTCCGGCGCGCGCCAGCGGATCGGCGGCGACGACCAACGCGCGCACTGCATTCACATTTGAAGACACAGGCGTATTCTCATCGAAACTGACAGACAAATTCTAATTCACCACGACCACTTTTCCAAACTGTTTGCGGTCTGTGATGTACTGCTGCGCGGCGGCAGTCTCCACCAGCGGGAACGTGCGGTCGATGATCGGTCGGAAAACTTGCTTGCCGACCAAATCCCACACCGGATAAAACTCTTTCGCCGTCCACGCGAACGAACCAAGCAGTGAGATCTGTTTCCAGAACACGCTCCAGATGTCCGTCTGTCCAAAGCGACCGGTCGTTCCGCCGCACGTCACGAGCCGTCCCGTCGGTCGCAGCGATGCGATGCTCTTCTCCCACGTGTCGGTACCGACGTGCTCGAACACCACGTCGACGCCGCGGTTCGCCGTGATTCGCATCACCTCGTGCGCGAAATTCCGCTCTGCATAGTTGACGAGATAATCCGCGCCCAGTTCCTTCGCCTTGTCGAGTTTCGCCTGCGTGCTCGCGGTGGCGATCACCTGGCAGCCGAAATGCTTGGCGACCTGAATGCCGGCGACGCCGACGCTGCTGCCTGCCGCGAGGATCAGCACCCACTCGCCGGGTTTGATCGCCGCGCGCGTGACGAGCATGTGCCACGCGGTGCCGAACGCGCTCGGCGCGGCGGCGGCTTCGACAAACGAGAGCGCGTCCGGAATCGGCAGCAGGATCGACGCGGGCACGCAGATGTACTCCGCGAATCCGCCATCGATATTCACGCCGACGACTTTGCGGTACGGACAAATGTTGTCGTTGCCGGTCGTGCAGTACTCGCACTCGCCGCACGTCGTCGCCGCACCGACGAGCACGCGGTCGCCAACGCGCCAGCCGCGTACCTCTGCGCCCAGCTCCGCGATCTCGCCCGCGGGTTCCAGTCCGCCGATGTGCGGCAGCGGCGCGCGGACGCCGTGTGATCCCTCGCGCGTGAATATGTCGAGGTGGTTCAAGCCGCACGCGCGCACCTTTACCAGCGCGTCGCGCGGTCCGACTTGCGGCGTGGGCACGTCTTCGAATTTCAGATTTTCGATGCCGCCGCGTTTGTGGAAGATGGCTGCCATCATGGTGGGCTCACTCCGAAAGTGGTAGACACGCAAACGAGTAGACGAGTAAACAAGTAGACAGGTAAACAAGGACGAAATTCTCGCGCGCGCACCTGTTTACCAGTCTACTTTTCTACCTGTTTACTTGTCATAGGTTCTCAACTGCGGAAACAGAATCACTTCCCGTATCGACGCCTGATCGGTCAACAGCATCACCATCCGATCCACGCCGACGCCGAGTCCGCCGGTGGGCGGCATGCCGTGCATAATCGCTTGGATGAAATCCATGTCGACTTGATGCGCTTCCTTGTCGCCGGCTTTGCGCTGCTCCGCTTGCTCCATGAACCGCGCGTACTGATC
>DAIDTM010000304.1 GCA_027457205.1 Anaerolineae bacterium
AATTGGCTGCGGCGGCGGCGGGTTGCTGCGGCTGTTGCGCGAGCGCGGCGCAGCGGCGGTGGGCGTCGATACACTGGAAATAGCGTTGGATTTGGCGCGAGAAAAATTGGACGCGGACGAACGCGGACAGACGCGGACGAAAGATGCGTTGTTGCAAACCCTGAAGGGACAATGTAATTCCGATGACGGCGCGCAGACTGGGTCGCAGATGCCGCTCTTCGCCTTGGCAGGTGAATCTCCGCGTTCATCCGCGGCGATCCGCGTCCAATTGCTCCGTATCGGCAAAGACGGCGCGCTGCCGTTCCGCGACGCGGCGTTTGACGCCGTAGTTGGTCAGCACGTCGTCGAGCATCTGCCGGATGTGGATACCGCGCTGCGCGAATGGAAGCGGCTGCTCGCGCCGGGTGGATGCCTTGCGCTGGCGACGCCGAACGCGCGCTATCCCGACCCCGCGCATTTTGCCGATGCCGATCACGCGCGCATCTTTTCGCCGGGCGAGCTGCATGACGCCGCCGCGCGCGCCGGTTTTGCGGTTGACGCGTGCTACACGATTTTTCCGTACCTTTCGCACGTGCGCGCGTTGCGCGCGCTCGGCGTGATCGGCTATCGCGCGTTTCAGCGCGCGCCGTACTTTGCCGCGCGCGGCAGGACGATTATGTTGGAGGCGCGGAAACAAGTAGACAAGTAAACAGGGAAACAAGTAGACAAACGATTCGCCCTTGCATCCTTGGTTACTTGCCTCCTTGTCTACTTCCATATGAAACAACACCTTTGCCGCGTTATCGAAAATAAGATACTCTGGTCGGACGTACGGCTGTTGACGCTCGACGCGCCGGAACTCGCGCCGGCGATGCGCCCTGGGCAGTTCGCGCTGCTCCGTGATCCGGCGATATTCGATCCGTACCTGCGGCGGACCGCGTGGTTCTATCGCATCGAAAACGAACGCGTCGCGTGCACGTTGCCCGCCCGCGATCCGCTCGCCGCGCGGGTGCGTCCGGGCGACCTGCTCGACGCGCTTGCGCCGCTTGGTCGCGCCATCGAATTTGACGCGAAAGAGCGACGCATTCTGCTGGTCAGCGAGGGCGCGCGCGTCGCGCCGCTGATCGCGATCGCTGACAGCGCCGTCGCACAGCAGCGCGAGGTCGTCCTCGTCAGCCGTTCAGCGGACGCGTTTCCATCGCACCTGCTCGCGCCGGAGATCGAGTATCGCACCGATGCGGACGCGCTGAGCGCGGAACTGATCGCATGGGCGGACGCGATGGTCGCCAGCGGTTCAGATGAAACGTACCATGCGCTCGCAGACGCCGCGCGCGCGGCGCGCTATCGTATCGAGCCGGGTTGGGCGCGCGTGTTGATTGACCTGCCGATGCCGTGCGGCGCCGGCGAGTGCTACGCCTGCGGGGTGGATACGCTGCGCGGCGTCCAGCGCGCGTGCGTCGACGGACCGGCGTTTGATCTGAGCGACCTGGATCGGAGGCGGCGATGAACAATCTGATCGAGGCGCACTCGCAGCGTGTCCTGCAGTTCGCGCAATCGTTTGAAACGCGCGCGCACGCTGTCCCCATCGTCGGCGCGTTGATCGATGTCGCGCATGCGTACGGCGAAGACCACGGCTCCGTGCTCGCCGCCGCGCTGTCGTATTATGCGTTGCTCTCGCTTTTCCCGTTGGCGTTGTTCATCCTCGCCGTCGCAAGTCAATTCGGCGCGGCGGACGAGGCGACCCGCCAAGTGACTCGCTTTGTCGCTTCCTATTTGCCGTCGGGCGCGCTGGAAGTGCGTACCGCGCTGGAAGAGGTCGTCCGATTGCGCGGCGCGCTCACGCTCGCCAGCGCGATCAGTTTCATCTGGTCTGCTTCCGGGGTTTTCGACACGATACAGCTTGGCATCAATCGCGCGTTCCGGGTTTCGACGCTGCGACCGATGTGGCGGCAGCGTTTGTTTTCCATCGTGATGGTGTTCGGCGCAGGCGTGCTGTTTGCGCTGAGTTTCGCCATCACCACCGCCGTTCGCCTGGCGATTCATTATCGTTTGCTCCAACGCAGCAACCTCACGTTTGAAATTTTGCCGATTGCCGGCGCGCTGATTCTAGGCACACTGGTATTTGGAATGTTGTATCGATACACGCCGTACGATTCGCGCATCCGTTGGCGCGCGGTGTTGCCCGGCGCGATCGTCGCCGCCGCGTTGTGGGAAATCGCCAAACTGATTTTCGCGTGGTATCTCACGCACTTTGCCTTGCTGAATATGATCTACGGTTCTGTCGGGACCATCATTGCCATTATGCTGTGGGGCTATGTCACCGCCGTTATTCTGATGATCGGCGCGGAGATTGCCGCGGTGTACTCGGGCGCGCGGCAACACGCCAAGACCGGGCAAGAATGGTGGGCGGTGGTATCGCCGTGAAGACCGACGGAGAACACGCGCGACTTCTTCCATCTTCCGTCTCGCGGGGCGGTCATCCGTCTGAATCACCATGCAGATTGAATTGGCTCCGAACCACAAACGCAGTCTCACGCTGACGCATCCGCTGATCCTCTCATCGGCGAGCACGGACGCGTGCGTTGGCGCGATCGTCACATTGCCGCTTACACTGCACCCGCGCGGAGGCGCGCCGTTACCGCGCGTCGTCGAAATTCCCGGCGGCTTGCTGATGCGCACCGGCGCGGCGAATCCCGGTTTGGAGATGTGGCTGCGCGATGCCGGGCGTCGCCGCGCGTGGTCGCAGAGCAGCGCGCCGGTCATCGTCGCGTTCGCCGCGCAGGGCGCGCGCGATTGGGTGATGATGGCGGCGCGGCTGGAACGCATCGACGGCGTGGGCGGCATCGAATTGCATCTGAATCCTGCGTTCGACGCGGTAGACGCGATTCGCGCCGTGCGCGCGGCAAGCGAATTGCCGATCATCGCCAAGCTTGATCTCGATAACGCGGTCGCCATCGCCGCCGATTGCGCCGCCGCCGGCGCGAATACGCTGGCGGTTGGGCGCCCGCCGCGCGGCATGGCAATGGTCGACGGGCGCGCGTGGTACGGGAGAATCTACGGCGCGACGGTCAAGCCGCTCGCGCTCAAGGCGCTGGCGGAGGTTAGAGATTTGTGATTGGAAATTCCACTCATCGCGAGCGGCGGCGTTCATTCGGCGGCAGACGCGCGCGAATTTCTCGCCGCGGGCGCGAACGCGGTAGAAATCGACAGCGCGGCGTGGATCGATCCGGCGTCGGTCGCGCGGATCGCGGCAGAATGGGACATCCAACCGTGAAAATGTCCACGAAGAACACGAAGGCGCACGAAGGTTTTTTTCTTGGTGTTCTTCGTGGAAGAAATTTTACGTCAGGAACACCGATGAACACCGCTAGAAAGAGATTTCATCTGCGTGTACCTGCGTTCGTCCACGCCCTCGCTCTCGCGTTCATCGCTGCGATGTCGCTTGCATGCGGCATCGGCGGCGCTGTCACGCCGACGCCAACCCCGTCATTGCCCGCGCCGACCGCGCTGCCGCCGGCAACTCCCCTGCCGACTGCCGCGCCGCGCGCCTTCGCTCCAGCGTGGTGGTCCCCCGATCTCGCGATGCCTATCGGCGCGGAGTTCGTCGGCGATGCCCAACGGACAGTGTGGCGCACCGGCGATCTGAATGTCCCGCGCCTCAGAGATTTCTTCGTTCGCGAGGCGGCGAGCGCGGGGTATCAGCCGTACAGTGTGACGCTGTCGGACGGATCGATCTACGATCTGTTCTTCATCAAGGGAACAAACGCGTACGGACTGAACCTGACGCAAGGGCGCGACGCGACGTTCTTGACCGGGAGCCGAGTCGGAATTTTTCACGCCAAGATTACCGGCGCGGCAAACGTGGAGATCGATTTGCCGATGCGGTCGCGGCTGGATGTGACGCCCGGTTCGGAAATTTCTATTGGCACCGCGCTGCCCAATTTGGAATGCGGCGGTTGCCAGTACTATGTCAACGTTCACATCGCGCCGTTCGACGGGGTAGGGACGTACGATTCGAAACCGGGGACGTATATCATCGATATCGAAGTGATTCCCGGCGGCACGCCGGAGCAGGACGATTATCGGTGGGCGCAGAGTTGCGTCGTCAACGTGAAGGATGCATCGAGCGGAGATTTCGACTGCCGGGGATTGCAGAACGTGAACGATCAGAGCAAAAAGATCGATGTGAGCGGAAGCTGGCAACAACCGTGAGGGTAGACAAGTAGACAGGCAGACAAGGAATCAAGTCACTTGTTTACCTGTCTACCTGTTTCCTTGTCTACGCCTTTATCGGTGAATCCAGAATAATGGTGACCGGTCCGTCGTTATATATTTTGACGAGCATCCGCGCCTGAAACACGCCCGTCTCCACCCGCAATCCTTGCTCGCGCAGCAGCGCGACGAATCGCGCGATCAGCGGCTCGGCAACCTCTGGGCGCGCCGCGTCGATGAAATCCGGACGGCGCCCGCGCCGCGCGTCGGCGTAGAGCGTGAATTGCGAGACGACCAGCGCCGCCGCGCCGACATCGAGCGCGGAGAGGTTGAACTTGCCGGCGGCGTCTTCAAAGATGCGTAACGTGGAGATCTTCTGCGCCAAATAGCGCGCGCCGCTCTCGTCGTCGCCGTGCGTGACGCCGATCAGAACCGCCAATCCCGCGTCGATCGCGCTGACCGTTTTTCCGTCGATCGTGACCGATGCCTCGCGAACTCGCTGTACGACTGCGCGCATCACGCCCTCTTGCCTAAATCTTTAATCTCTGGTATGATTTCGCTATGGGTGTTTGGAGAATTTGATGGTCAAGTTACTGATGACGTGGGATATTCGCCCCGGCAAAGAGTCCGAGTATTTTGAATTTGTGGTGCAAGAGTTTGCGCCCAAGTTGATCCGGCTGGGGATTCAGCCCACCGAGGCGTGGTACACCGTCTATGGCGACGCGCCACAAATTCTGACCGGCGCGGTGACGGAAGACCGCAAGACGATGGACGCGATCCTCAAGGGCGAGGAGTGGCAGACGTTGCACGATAAGCTTCTGACTTACGTCAACAATTTCACCTACAAGATTGTGACTGCCGCTGGAAATTTCCAGCTGTAGCCAACGCGCCAGCGCGCGCTGAACAAGTTCGGATAAACGATTGGGGATATCGCGTGGCTTGCTTCGCGATATCCCCAATTTTGTTTCGCGCCATTTCGCCGTTCTATTTTGAATCGGTCTTGCTTTCGGTTTTGCCCTCGGTTTTGCTTTCGGTCTTCGCTTCCGTCTTTGCGCCTGTCTCCGCCGATTTCTTGTCCGCGCCGGACGATTTTGATTCGCCGGCGACCGCGCCCGAAGTCGCTTTACGGCTATCTGTGATGTACCAGCCCGAGCCCTTGAAAATGATGCCAGCGGCGTGCATCACCTTATGCACCGCTCCAGCGCATTCGGGACATTGACGCACCGGCTCGTCGTTCATCGATTGCAGCCGTTCAAAGCGCGCGCCGCAGCTTTCACATTCGTATTCATAAACTGGCATGGACGACCACCTCCAAACGAGAGCGATTATACTCTCACTTGTGGCGGCGGTCAAACGCGAAGTGACTCCCGCGCTGTGACTTGACGCGCTTTTTGACTTCCGCGGCGAGCGTGGCGACCTGCAGCGGGTGCTCCAACACGCGCTGTTCGTTGGTGATGATGGCGATAGCGACCGATGCGATGGGCGCGCGGAACGGCTTGCCCCGGCGGTCGGTGACGATGCTGTAGCCGCGTGCGCGGGTCTCGGCGCTGTAGTACTCCGGGATGGCGGCGTCGAAACGTTGGATGACTGCCTCCGCGATGGCGGTAGCGCGGTCTGGGATGCTCACGACGATAAAATCATCGCCGCCGACGTGACCGATGAAATCGGTCTTGGCGCCGGACGTCGTGACGACATCGACCACGATACTTGCCAGCCGCTTGATGACCTGATCGCCTTTGAGCCAGCCGTACTCGTCGTTGTACGCTTTGAAATTGGTCAGGTCGATGTAGAGGACTGCCAGCGGTTCGTGGTTGTTGATGCGCGTGGCGATGACCTGCTCGATCAGCGGATTGCCGGGCAAGCCCGTGAGCGGACTGGCGCTCAGATCGCGGAGACTCCGGCGTAGGTGGATTTCCACGCGCGTCCGCAGTTCGCGTAGATCGAACGGCTTGGTGATGTAATCGTCCGCGCCGGTACGGAGACCCAGGACTTTGGAATCGATCTGGTCGAGCGCGGTCAGCATAATGATCGGCACCATCGCCGTCGCCGAATTCTGGCGCAGGTGATTGCAGACATCGTAGCCGTCCATCCCCGGCATCATCACATCGAGCAGGATCAGGTCGGGCGGATGGATGAGCGCTTCGGCGATTCCTTCGAGACCGGACGCGGCTTCGACCATTTCGTACTCGTCCGCCAACGCGCGGACGACGAGTTGCCGGATCAACGGGTCGTCGTCGATGAGAATAATGCGTCGTTTGGGTTCATCCGCCACGGGTGGTACGGCGTCTGGATGATTCACGCGGGGGTTCCCCTCACTGACGGGCGCGCCAGCTCGTGATATAGAGCGCGCCATTCCTCCAGCGTCAGTGTTTCCGCGCGCCGCGTCGGCTGGATGCGTGCGCGAGCGAGCGCGGCGGCGGCGGCGTCTGGATCGAGCGAGAGTCCGCGCGCGAGCGAGTTGCGCAATTGTTTGCGCCGCTCGCCGAAACCGGCGCGGACGATTTCAAAAAAACGTTCCGTATCATCCGCCGCCAGCGGCGGTGGATCGAACACGTCCAGCCGCACGACAGCGGAATCGACCTGAGGGCGCGGGTAGAACGCGCCGGCGGAAATCGTGCGCGCGATGCGCGCGCGGGCGAAGAATTGCACGCTGACCGCCAGTCGGCTCATCGCCGGCGGCTGCGCCGTCATCCGCTGTGCCACTTCGCGCTGTACCATCACGACGACGAGGCGCGGCTTATGCGCGGCTTGCAGGATGTGGCGGAGAATCGCCGAGGTGATGTAGTACGGCAGATTCGCGACGATCTTGTACGGGATTGCAGCAAGGGCGGGGTCGTGCCCCGCCCCGATCAATTCGCTTGGATCGAACGCTAGAATGTCGCCGTGGATGATCTTGACGCTGGGCGTTTCCGCAAATTCGGCGGACAAGCGCGTCGCCAGGTCCCGATCGATCTCGACGGCGGTCACGCGTCCGGCGCGGCGCGCCAGAACGCGCGTCAGATGCCCCAGTCCTGGTCCGATCTCCAAAATATTATCGTCGCGCGTGACCTCCGCGGTGTCGGCAATACTTTCCAGAATCCGGGCATCGGTCAGAAAATTCTGCCCCCATTTTTTCTGAGGACGCAGACCGTGAGCGTCTAGCGCTGCTTTGATGCCCATTTTCGATCAACGCTGGCTGCCCGGCAGCTCGGGAATGATCCAGTTGATCTGATCGGGCGGCGGCACTGGATCGAGCAAGTAGACATCGACCCACTGGAACCAGAGGACCAGATTCGATTCATCGTACCCTAGATCGATGTGGCGACCTTTGATGCCGCCGCCGGTGTCGCCCGCAGTCGCAAGCCCATAGCCGGGCACGTACAACTTGGAGCGCAGATTGATGACGTGCGGATCGACCGCGACGATGCCCACTCCGGCGGGCATTCCCAGATAGGTGATGCCGTATTCCGGATCGGTGCGCCGCTTGCCGGAAGTCGCCGCGGTGTACGACGTTGCGAGCACGCGAATCTTGCGCCAGTACGTGGCGGTCGAGCCGTCCGGCAGCGTCAACGTACGCTCGACGATCTTGGTGCCGTAACTGATGATCTTGGTGACCGGCGGTTGCGCGATCCATTCTTTATCGATGGTTCGCCGGACCTCGCGTCCGTTTTCGTAATCGATCCGGATGAGGCGCTTTTTGACGCCCGCCACGCCAACTTGCGTCACCTGATGGATGTCGAGTTCCAGCGTGGGGTCGGCTTGCCATTTGGTATCGAACGGGATGGATTCCGTTTCGGTGATGAAATCTTCCTTGACGCGGATCACCTGAACGTTGACACCGTCGCTTACGGGAGTCGTCGCGGCGGGGACGGTATAGTCTTTGCCTGCCAGCGTGACGCCTTCCTGTGCGACGAGATCGGCGATGGTACTGCCGAGCGTCCGCGTGCGAATCGTCCGCCCATCTACGTTGATCGTCGCCGCGCGCGAGCGGCGGATGAAAACCTGCCAGCCGGGTTCTACCGGCGTGCCCAGGTCTGGCGAGACGGCGTCGCCTAGATAGACGACCAAGCCCGCCTGCCGCAGCGCTTCGCCGAGCGTCGGCGCGGTGGTGTAAAAGGTCGTGAGCGCGCCGTTGTCGTTCACTTGGATCGGTACCGCGCGTTGCACGGCGATTTGCACCAGCGCGGGATCGCCTTCGGCTTCCGGCGGCAACGGCGCGCTGGGCTGAACCACCTGTCCGTCGATCAAGACGCGGTCGTGCGGTTTAAGCATGACGTTCGCGTCGTTTAGCGCGTCGGCGACCGTTTTGCCTTGAGTGCGGCGATCGAGCGTATCGCCATCGACCGTGATTTGCACCGGACGCGCGAGCGTGACCGCGATGGGCTGATTGTCCGGGATGGGCGCTGTCGGCGCGGGGAAAACGATGTCCTGGGGCGTGAGCGAAATGCCGGCGTCGCTCAAGACGCCGCTGACGGTATTCTGGTTGGTGAGGACGGTCAGCGGCTGCCGGTTCACCATGAGCGTGACCGATTTGAGCGCGCGTACATAGCCCCACGCCATCGCGGTGATGCCAATCAGTGTCAACCCGAGCAAGAGCGCTTGCGCGTCAAAGAGACGGCGCGGGCGGCTGGAATACCACGCGAGCGAGTAACCGTCTTGCGGTGAATTGGAGAACGTGGAATCGCTCAACGACTTGTCCACTGAGGGAAATTGGTCGTGCACCTTCTGTCGAAACGAACGTCCCGGCTTGAACGGAACAGCCAGCTCCAGCCAGGTGACCCGACGTCGCCCAAAAGTGACGACTTACCGTTGCTGCCTTCCAGCCCTGGCGGGTTTTGTCGGCTTTTGCCGCGTCGGACCCAACCTTCATCGCCGCTTGAACCGAGCAGTCCCGAAGCGTTCGCCCCTTGAGAAGGGATTCAACCCCGCTGTAGCGGATTGCGGGTCAGCCACGTGAGTGGAGTCAGGGCACCGCTAGCTCCCCATCTAGCACGACCGTGATTAGTGTATGCGAGAAAGTGGAAAATGTCAAAAAGACAACAGACATCAGATTACAGACGACAGAAAGACAGCTCTGCGGTCTGATGTCTGGCGTCTGTTATCTAAGACAGCGGAGAGGGCGGGATTCGAACCCGCGAGGCTCATCACCTACACGCTTTCCAAGCGTGCGCACTAGGCCAACTATGCGACCTCTCCAAGTTAGTCCATGAGTCGGATAGTCACGTGGTCAGTTCGTCAAGGGCTAGGCGACTATTTGACTACGTGACTATCTGACTAAACGAGCGGAGAGGGAGGGATTTGAACCCCCGGTGGACTTGCGCCCACACGCGATTTCGAGTCGCGCGCACTAGACCGGACTATGCGACCTCTCCAGCCGCCGCCATTATAGCACAGGGCGAAAAAAGTGGCAAAAGCACCCTCACCCTTGCCCTCCCCCGTCGTTGCCGACAAGGGAAGGGATAGAGTGAGGTTTTTGCTGGCGCCGCGCAACTGCGCTATAATACGCGCGGAGGAGATCGATATGCCTTTCTACACCGTGAACCTTGATCCGCTGTTCGAAGAGCTGGGCATCCCGGTCACCAAGTCGTCGCGCATTGAGATCGACCGCTACATTCAGGAAATCCTCGGCACGATTGACGCGGACAGCGAGACGGTTGGCCCCTGCTCAACGCGAAACTGCAAGACCCGCAGTGGAAAGCGGAATTCAAAAAGCAGTTGAAAGCCAAATGGGACGCGCGAGACTGGCGGCAGGGGCTTTTGAGTTGAAAGCCAATAGCGCGGAGACGCGGCGCGCGGCGCGAACGTCTCTGCGGCGACGCGACGGCATCGCGCTGGCGATCTTTCTCGCGCTCACGGTCGTGATGACCAACCCGCTGGTACTGCACATCGCCGATGCCGTGCAGGACAAGCAGGATGGCTTGCTCAACGTCTGGATCATCGCGTGGGTTGGGCACGCGCTCATCACCGCGCCGCTGAACCTTTTCAACGCGAACATCTTCTACCCGTACCAAAATACGCTCGCCTTCTCCGAAACGATGCTGCCGCAAGGATTGTTCGCGCTCCCGTTCAACCTCGCGTTCGATAACACCGTGCTCAGCTACAATCTCGTGTTGCTTGCCTCCTTCTTTTTCGCCGCGTATGCGATGTACCTGTTCGTGTACGACCTCACGCGCCATCGCGGCGCGGCGATAGTCGCCGGCGTGATCTTTTCGTTCAATCCGCTCAACCTGCACGATCTCGCGCAGATACAATTGCTGTCGCTCGGCTGGCTGCCGTTGGCGATGCTCTTTTTGCGGCGGATGCTTCACGATCGCAACTTGGTTAGAAGTTGGAGATTGGAGCTTAGAGATTCGATTTTGTTCGCCGTATTCTTTTCGCTTCAATCTCTTTCGTCGTTCTACTACGCCTTCCTCGCCGGCTTTGCCGTTGTGCTCTACGTCCTCTGGTTCCTTGTCACGCACCACGCGTCGCGTTTCACGTTTTACGCAACCCGCCTCACGCGTCTCACTGTTTCCGCGATCATTATCGCCATCGCCGTCGTTCCCTTCTTTTTGCCGTACCTCCGCGTCCAGCGCGATCTCGGTTTTCAGCGCAAGATCGAAGAGAGCGAGCCGTTCAGCGCGAGTCTGGCGCTGTATGCCCAGGTCTCGCCGCAAAATGTGTTGTACGGCAGTCTGCTCGCGCCGCGCCCGCCGATTATCGTTGGCGGCTATCCGCTCGCCAATCTGTTTCCCGGCATTATCGCCGTGGTGTTGGGCATCATCGGCATCGCCGCAACGAAATCGCGCGACAGGTGGTTTTACCT
>DAIDTM010000305.1 GCA_027457205.1 Anaerolineae bacterium
GCGCGAATCGCCCCAGCATTTTTGTCGCGACAGCACGTCTCCCGCGCGCGTTCAACTCCGTATTGCCGCCACTCTTCCTCGACCGCCAAAATCCGATCAATGCGGCAGCGCAAGCCCAGCATAACACAACCTTAACACAACCATTATCGCGTCTTAACCACAATTGCGCGTGCGCGTGCTAGACTGGTCGCATCATTCAACTGCGTAAGGAGAGTTTATGTCCAAGCGCCAGCAAACACGCGCCTTCAATCCCGTCCGAACTCTGCAAAAGTTCGCGGTATCTACCTTCGTCGTGTTCACGTTCGTCGCGTATGCCGTTCACGAACAGTTGGTCAACGCAGGCAGCGCCGCCAACGCGGCTGCGCCGGCGAACAATGTTGCCACACAGCCATTGTCCGATTCCCCGCAGGCAGCGCCCACAGCGCCAGCCGCGCAATCCTCCTCCGTTGCCTCGAATCCTGCGCCGGCGCAACCGGCGGGACAGTACAAGAACGGTTCCTACACCGGACCCGAAGTGGATGCTTTTTACGGCTTGGTCAAAGTCCAAGCCGTCGTTCAGAATGGCAAGCTTGCCAACGTCCAGTTCTTGGAATATCCCAATGATCGCCGGACCTCGGTCCGCATCAACTCGGTCGCGGTGCCGTACCTGCAATCCGAAGCGGTGCAAGCCCAAAGCGCAAACGTCGATTTCATTTCCGGCGCGACGTTGACCAGCGAAGCGTTTGTCGAGTCGCTGCAAGCCGCGCTCGATACTGCGAAGAACTAGTCGTGAAACAGACCCGTATCCTCATGGGAATGCCCATCACCATCGAAGTGATCGACGCGTCCGCGACGACGGAAACATTCGACGTTGTCTTTTCGTATTTCGAGTACGTCGATGACAAGTTCAGCACCTACAAAGACCACAGCGAAATTTCCGCGATCAACCGACGCGAAATCCTCCTGGAAGAATCCAGCGAGGATATGTGGATGGTCTTTGCGCTGGCGGAACAAACCAAGCAAGAGACGAACGGATACTTTGACATTGCGCGCCACGGCATCTACGATCCGTCCGGCTTGGTCAAGGGGTGGGCAATCTACAACGCCGCGCAAATCTTACGACAAAAGGGATTTGAGAATTTCTACGTGGACGCCGGCGGAGACGTTCAAGCCGTCGGGAAAAATAGTCGTGGTCAAAACTGGCGCGTGGGAATCCGGAATCCGTTCGACCTGAATGAGATCGTCAAGACGCTCTCCATCAGCGACGCCGGCATCGCCACCTCTGGCACGTACATTCGCGGACAGCACATCTACAACCCCAAGCGAAACGACCAACCCATCACCGACATTGTGAGTCTGACCGTCATCGGTCCTGACATCTACGAGGCGGACCGATTTGCAACGGCTGCGTTTGCGATGGGCAGAGCCGGCATTGCTTTCATCGAAAGCGTGGGGGGCTTGGAAGGATATATGATCGATCAGGACCGGCGCGCGACCTTTACCACCGGTTTTCAAAGGTTTGTGACTGATGATTGAATTTGTCGACAACGTACTCAACCGCATCACGATGTACCGCTTGGTGCTGTACTATCTGATCTTTTTGCTCGGCGCTGCCATCGTCCTCGCGTCCGTGGGACTATTGGGCTACGATCCTTTCGCGATCCTGCTGACGATCGGCGTCCTGCTCGCCGTGACTTCGATCACCAACTGGGTTTTTGCAAAGGTCTGGGGCGTGCCCGCCAACGCCGAATCGACGTACATCTCCGCGCTGATCCTCGCCTTGATCATCACGCCGCTGCAATCGCCGCACGACCTGTGGTTTCTCGGCTGGGCAGCCGTGTGGGCAATGGCGTCGAAATTCATCGTGGCAATCGACAAAAAGCACCTCTTCAATCCGGTCGCCTTTGCAGTTGCCCTAACGTACCTCACCATCAATCAGTCCGCCAGTTGGTGGGTCGGCAGCGCGTCGATGCTGCCTTTCGTTCTCATCGGCGGCGTGCTGGTCGTCCGCAAAATCCAACGCTCGGCGCTGGTCTGGAGTTTCTTGCTCACCGCTTTGGCGACCGCGCTGACATTCAGTCTGCTCAACGGAGACGATTTCTTCGCGGCGATCCAAAAGATCGCCGTGCTGTCGCCGCTGTTCTTATTCGCCTTTATCATCCTCACCGAGCCGCTGACGACTCCGCCCACGCGACGATTGCAAATCGTCTATGGCGCGCTGGTGGGATTTCTTTTTACGCCGCAGATTCACCTGGGCAGTTTTTACACCACGCCAGAAATTGCGGTCCTGCTCGGAAATATCTTTTCGTTCATCGTTAGCCCCAAAACGACGCTGATTCTGACGCTCAAGAAAAAGGTGCAACTAACGCCGGACATTTACGATTTCATCTTCACGCCGAATCGCCAAGTCGCCTTTGCGCCGGGACAGTATATGGAGTGGACGCTGGGGCATGACGATCCCGACAGCCGGGGCAATCGGAGGTACTTTACGCTGTCGTCTTCGCCGACGGAAGACACGCTGCGCCTCGGTGTCAAGTTCTACCCACAGTCGAGCACGTTCAAACAAGCGATGCTGTCGATGGACGCGAACCACGAAATCGTCGCGTCGCAATTGGCGGGCGAATTTGTGCTGCCCCGCGATCCGAATCAGAAATGCGTCTTCATCGCCGGCGGCATCGGCATTACGCCGTTCCGCAGTATGATCAAGTACTTGCTGGACACGCGCCAGCGGAGACCCATCGTCCTGTTTTATGCGAACAAGACGGTCAACGATCTGGTCTACGTAGATGTTTTCGAACGCGCGCGGCAAGAACTGGGGATCACCACGGTTTACACAGTTACCGACACGCGCCACGTGCCGTCGTGGTGGAAAGGCAAGACCGGGCGCATCAGCCCGCAAATGATCCGGACACAAGTCCCGGATTATATGAACTGCGTCTTTTATCTCTCCGGTCCCAAAAGCATGGTCGATTCTTTCCAGGCGTTGCTGGAGCAACTCCACGTCAAGGAAACAAACATCAAGACCGATTTCTTCCCCGGGCTGATGTAAGACATTCTTTTGAAAATACAGACGCGGGCGACCGTTTACAAACGATCGCCCGCGTTTCTTGTTGCGCTCGGCTACCGCATCATCCTGTGATCGTCGAGCGGGGCTTGGGGTGAGCGCGCGGCTGCCGCACAGACACCAAGACGCGATGCACGGTCAGAAAGTACGTGGCGAGAATGGTCAGGACGTACAATCCGAGCATCGCAGGTGTGAGTGTGTCCGTGCCGCTCCATAGACCATGCAGAGTTACGAAGAAATAGATGATAAAACTGGTATAGTGGATCAGCCGCCAAACCTTGAACCCGATGAAGCGCCGCGCGTAGAAGCTGAACGCGACCGGCAGCATCAGGTAGATTCCGATCTGTCCCAGGGCAAACCACAGCGACAAATTACCGGGAAGGGCGAATGGAATCAGAATCTGCGCGAGCGAATAGTTCATATATCGATCGCCCAGCAGAATCAGCGCGTGGAAAATGGCGATGGTCAGAGCAAGGAGACTGGCGAACTGGTGCAGATCGACTGCCGTTGGACCGCCGGGCCACACCCGCGACATTTTGTTCGTGATGGTCACGCCCAACGCCACCGAGAACCACAACAGCACGTAGGCGATGACACCCGCCGCGCGCGCCAGATACCAGTACCCCTTGGGCGTCGCGCCGAGCAGCGATGCGCTCAAGCCGGGAAGCCACGCCGGCAAAACGACGACAGCGGCAAATACGCCGACGATGGCAGCCAGCACAATCAGGATCACGGCATCCAAGCTCAACGTTGGCTGCAAATTCTCCAGGTCATCCTTTGGCGTCATATTCGCTGACATTTTCAACTCCCAAGGTTTCTACTCAGCCAAACCTCCCGCAGGTTTGTTCATCAGTACGGTTGCCTTCATCAACCGACTCAACCTGCGGGAGGTTGAGCAATTACCTCTCCCAAGTAATTTTCGATTCGCCGGCTGTGAACGATGTATCCGCTTTCCAGTATCAGCAAACCAGCTAGAGTCGATTGTTCTTCCAACCAGTCAAGCCCCGCGCGACTGCCCAGGATCAAGACCTGCTTTGCTGCCGCTTCGGCTTCGACGGCAGTTGGCGCAATGACCGTGGCAGTGATGATGTCGGTTTCGGCTGGCTCACCGGTGCGCGGATCGATGATGTGATGCTGCCAGACGCCGTTACGCTGCCAACGGCGATGATCGCGTCCGGAGGTCGCCACCGCGCCGCGATCGATCATCAACAGTTCGAGATTGCGCGCCGGCTCGCCAGGGTCGGCAACGCCGATGCGCAAGCCATCGTCGCTTACCGGCGGAGCGCTAATCGCGATGTCGCCGCCGGCGTCGATCAGCGCCGGGGCAATCGTCCCCAACCGCCGCGCGGCTTGGTCCGCCGACCAGCCCTTGGCGATTCCGCCCAAATCGAGGCGTATTCCCGGCGGCAGGCAAACAGATCGAGTAGACGCGTCGCATTCAATCGCGCGCCAGTCTCCGACCAGCATCCAGCCCGGTCGCCGGCGCGTTCCGCTCGCTTCGAGCGACTCGAAGGTGCGGTCGTACCCAGCCGATTCCAACGCGGCGAGCACAGCCGGAGTCACCAGCCCATCGCTCTGTCGCGCGGCATTCAGCGACGCCTGGAGCACTTGCCACATCGGGTCACTCACCGGCATTGGCTTGCCAGCATTTCGATTGAGCCGGCTCAGTTCGCTGTCCGCGCGGAATCGGCTGAACGACTGTTCCCAAGTCTCGAACCAATCGGGGACCTGAAACAACTTATCGACGGTAGCTGCCGAATCCACCACTGCCAACATTTGGCAGCCAATCGCGCGAAATTCGAGACGTTGCATCGGCACAGGTTATCGTGACGAATGAGTCTGCGCGACAGCGCCGCCTTGATTCGACCCACCGCCGCCACCGCCGACGTGCACGACGCGCTGGGGCGGCGCAGTGACCACGCGCAGCGTGGGTTGCGGCAGCGGCTGAGCAACCTCAGTCGGCGGCGCGGGAAGCGTCGGCATTCCTGTCGGCGGCGGAATGAGCGTCGGCAGAGGCGGCAGAC
>DAIDTM010000306.1 GCA_027457205.1 Anaerolineae bacterium
AGATTCTCGTCGGCGAACACGCGCCCTTGCAAGCGATTGCCGACGGCAGCGACGCGATCTCGCTCAGCCGCATCCTGGCGACGTTTCGCGAGCGCGTCGCCGAATTCAATCCGCAGGCGTCGCCGGAGGTCTCCACGCTCAACGCGCCGATCACGCTGAACATTCAGGCGTGGTACAACCGCGACCTGGATTCGATGATTGCGATGGTGCCGGGGCTGATCCCTATCGTCTTGATTCTGCATTCGCTTGCCATCGCGCTCGCCATGACGCGCGAAAAGGAGCTGGGCAGTTTCGAGACGCTTGCCGCCACGCCGATCCGCGCGCTCGAGTATCTCGTCGGCAAGCTGCTGCCGTACATCGCCTATGGTCTCATCAGCGCGTTCGTCGCGATCGCGCTGGCGATGGTGTGGTTCGCCGTGCCGCTGCGCGGCTCGCCGGTCACGCTCATCGCGTTCACCGTCCTCTACCTCTTTGCGTCATTGGGCGAGAGTATGCTGATTTCCAGTTTCCTCGCCAACCAGGGCACGGCGATGCGCGTCGTCTTGCTGCTCTTTTTTATTCCCAGTTTCTTTCTCACCGGCGTCATCCTGCCGGTGGATTCGCGCTCGACGATCAGCCAATTCGTCTCGTCGCTACTGCCGGCGACGCACTTTGTCACGGTGACGCGCGGAATTTTTCTCAAAGCGTCAGGCGTGGAGCAATTGCTGGCGCAGGGCGCGGCGCTTTTCCTGCTTGGGCTGGTTCCCTTCATGTTGAGTCTGATCGCCTTCCGGAAGCAAGTGGATTGAAATGTTCAAAAGTATTCTGAATCTTGCCTGGAAAGAAATCATCCAGCTCCTGCGCGACCGCGTGCTGTTGCTCTTCCTCATTCTGATTCCGGTAACGCTGCTCTTTTTGATTGCCGAGTCGACCGGCAGCGGCATTCGCGGCATCAACTACGCGGTGTGGGACCAGGAGCAGAGTCCGCTCAGTCAGCAGTTGATCGAAGCCATCGACAACACGTCGGATTTTACGCTGTACGCGCGCGCGAACAATTACGCGGAATTGCAGAACTGGCTGAACGGCGGGCAGATCAGCGTGGCGCTCGTCATCCCGCCCAACTTTACGCGCGATGCGCTCCGCCCCGGCTCTAGCGCCGCGCTCACGGTGCTGGTGGACGGCACGAACGAAGTCGTCGCCAGCAACGTCATTGCCGCGCTGCAAGGCGTCGTCAACGCGTTGACGCTGCCGAGTCTGACCGCGGCGGGAGGACGCTTGCCCGGCGGAATCGATCTGAATGTCGTCGTGGCGTTCAATCCAACGCTCAACATTCGCTGGTCTACGCAAACTGGGCAGATCGCCATCATCACGTATATGGTGGTGCTGATCGTCGCGGCGGTCAGTTTTGTGCGCGAGCGCGAACTGGGCACGATGGAGCAGCTGGTCGTCACGCCGATCACGCGTCTGGAGCTATTGTTCGGCAAAGGGTTGATGGCGGTCATCATCGGTCTGTTCAACCTCGTTGTGCTGTATCTCGTCCTGCGCGAAGTATTTCAAATTCCAATGCATGGCAATCTCGCGCTTTTGCTCGCGCTCGGACTGCTGTTCGTCATCACCGAAATTGGCGTGGGGATGTTGATCTCGCTCATGACCAACAGCCAGCAGCAGGCGATCCTCATCGTCTTTTTGCTGGCGATGCTGGAGAGCACCTTCTCCGGCTATCTGGTGCCGACGGACATTATGCCGATCTTTATGCAAGCGCTCGCGGCGATTTCGCCGCTGCAACATTTCACGGCGATCTCTCGCGCGATTTTCCTCAAGGGTTCGACGCTGCCGATGTTGTGGGGGCACGTCATCCCGCTGGCGCTGCTGGCAATCGGCTCGATCGGCGCGGCGTGGATGCTCTTTGCGAAAGCGGCGGAATGAACATGGAAAATCTCGGACGCATCCAAGCGCAGCAACTGACCAAGCGCTTTGGTAAACTTGACGCCGTGCGCGGCATCGACCTCGACATCGCGCCCGGCGAAATCTACGGCCTGATCGGTCCGGACGGCGCAGGCAAGACGACGACGATTCGCATGCTCGCCGGCGTGATGAAACCGACCCGCGGCGGCGCGCGCGTCAACGGATTTGACACGAGCCGCGAAGCGGAACAACTGCGGCTGGAAGTTGGTTACATGGCGCAGCGGTTTGCGCTCTACGGCGATCTCTCGGTGCTCGAAAATATCGAGTTCTACGCCGACATTTTTGGCGTGCGCGGCGCAGAGCGCGCGCCGCAGATCGAGCGCTCGCTGCGCTTTGCGCGGTTGGAGCCGTTCAAGGATCGAAATGCCGATGTCTTGTCTGGCGGGATGAAAAAGAAACTCGGTTTGGCGTGCGCGCTGATTCATCGTCCCAAAGTTTTGTTTCTGGACGAACCGACCAACGGCGTCGATCCGATCTCGCGCCGCGAGTTCTGGGATATTCTCAGCGACCTGCACATTCGCGGTGTCACGATTTTCGTCAGCACGGCGTATATGGACGAGGCGGAACGCTGCTCGCGCGTGGGGTTGATGTACCAGGGCAAGATCATCAGCGAGGGTACGCCGGCGGCGCTGCGGCAAATGACGCAAGGCGATCTGCTCGCCGTTCAGGCGTCGAATTTGCAAGCGGCGGAGGAGATTATCAAGCCATTGGAGGGCGTCCGCGAAGTGCAGATTTACGGCGACCGCCTGCACGTCTTCGTCGATCAGTCCGCCGCGCGGCAGCCGGCGATTGAAGCGGCGCTGCGCGCTGGCGGTATCGACGGCATCCAGATTCGCGCGGCAGCGCCGCATCTGGAAGAGGCGTTCATCTCACTGGTCACACACCAAGGGGAAGGATGAAGGATGAAGGCGGAAGGTTTTTTCTTCATCCTTCATCCTTTGAAATGAATATGGCTTTGTCACAACAAGAAGTAATCACAGTGGAAAACCTGACGCGCAAATTCGGCAAGTTCGTCGCCGTCGATCATATTTCGTTTCAGGTTGCGCGCGGCGAGATCTTTGGCTTTCTCGGTCCGAATGGCTCCGGGAAGACTACGACGATCCGGATGCTGCTGGGTTTGCTGCGCCCATCGAGCGGAACTGCCACCGTGCTCGGCAACGATGTCGTCCACCACGCCGACGCGATTCGCCGCCGCGTTGGTTATATGTCGCAGCGTTTCAGTCTCTATTCCGATTTGCGCGTGATCGAGAATCTGAATTTTTACGGACGCGCGTACCACCTCTGGGG
>DAIDTM010000307.1 GCA_027457205.1 Anaerolineae bacterium
CGTCGGCGAATTTGTAGGTGTTGTTGGGTTTGGTGTAGATGGCTTGCGCGAGGTCTTTGCCAACCTTGTTCTTGTCGATGTCAAAAGCGGCGACGAATTCAATGTCGTGGATGTGATAGCCGCCCAGATTGACGTGCATCAGACCTGGGACGAAATCGTCGGCTTTGGCGTTGCGATAAAAATGAACGCCTTGGACAAAACTGCTGGCGCAGTTGCCCACGCCGACAATGGCGACGCGCACCTTGCGATTACGAGACTTGGGCACAACGACCTCCAACGTAAGATTGAATTTCGGGCTACTCGCTTGCGATCAGCGAGTCGAATTCGCGTTCGTATTCTTGCATGCGCGCGCGGTTGATCGAGCAGCGCACCTCGCGCCCCTCACGCTCCATCTTGATCAAGCCGGTGCGCACCAGGCGGCGCAGATGCCACGAGACCAAGGGCTGGCTCATCCGCAGTCCGCGCGCGATTTCATTGACGGTCAGCTCGCGGCGCGCCAGCAGTTCGAGAATGCGGAGGCGTGTCGCATCGCTCAATGCCAAATAATATTCGCGTAACTCTTTCAACACCCTGACTTCCATATCGATACGCTCACGGCGGGCGTCCGGCTTGACGTATAAATGACCGCTTATATATTATTCGGAAACGATTTCTTGTCAAGCCGCGTCGAACGCAGTATAATCGATGTAAGCGAGGTTGACTGTGAAAATTCCGCCGACCCATCGCTGGGATGTGACGCCGCGGGAAGCGATGCAGTTGCAGCGCGACCTCGCCGCGCGCGTGATCGAGCAGGAGCGTCTCAGTCGCGTACGTTTTATCGCCGGCGTCGATGTTGGCTTTGAAGGAGAAGAGAACAAGACCGCGCGCGCGGCAGTCGTCGTTTTGCGTTTTCCGACGCTCGAGCCGGTGGATTATGCGATCGCGCGAATGCCGGTGACGTTCCCGTACATTCCCGGCTTGCTCTCGTTCCGCGAGATACCGGTGCTTCTCGCCGCGCTGGAGCATTTGAAGATCGAGCCGGATGTGATCATCGTCGATGGTCATGGTCGTGCACATCCGCGCCGAATGGGAATCGCGTCGCATCTCGGCGTGCTGCTGGATCGACCGACCATTGGCTGCGCCAAATCGATCCTGTGCGGTCGCGCGGACGAGCCAGCCCATCGCATCGGCGCGTGGACGCCGCTGATTGATGCCGGCGAACGCGTGGGCGCGGCGGTGCGGACGCGAATCGGCGTGACGCCGGTGTTCGTGAGCGTTGGTCATCGCGTCACTTTAGCACGCGCGATCGATCTGACGCTTGCGTGCTGCACGCGCTATCGGCTACCGGAAACGACGCGGTACGCGCACCGCGTTGCAGGCGGCGAGTCCATCACTTTGAATCCCGTTTGAAAGAGTCTCTGATGGCAAACGAGCAAAAGATTCAGCAAGCGGCGAAACTCATCCGAAACGCCAAGCACGCGGTCGCCTTGACGGGCGCGGGCATCTCGACGCCCTCCGGCATTCCCGATTTTCGCTCGCCCGGTTCGGGACTGTGGGAGCAGTCCGATTCGATGAGCGTGGCATCGTTCTGGGGTTTCGTCGAGCATCCGCAGGGTTTCTACGATTGGGTCAAGCCGCTGGCGAAAAAGATGATGACCGCCCAGCCGAATCCGGCGCACCGCGCGCTCGCGGAATTGGAAGCGATGGGAAAAATCCACGCCGTCATCACACAGAACATCGACAACTTGCATCAACTTGCCGGTTCCAAACGCGTTCTGGAGTTGCACGGTCACATGCGTCAAGCCACCTGCATTCGTTGCTATCACATGGTGCCCGCGCAGCCGCTGATGGAAAAGTTCATCGAAGATGAAACGATGCCGACGTGCGAGATTTGCGGCGGAGTGATGAAGCCGAACGTGGTCTTGTTCGGCGAGATGCTGCCGGTCAGTGTGATGTACGAGGCGGAGCAGGAATCCAAGACGTGCGACGTGATGCTCGTCGCGGGCTCGTCGCTGGAAGTTGCGCCGGCGGCAGACCTGCCGTTCGTCGCGAAAAAGAACGGCGCGATGCTGATCGTCGTCAACAAGACCTCGACGATTGCCGACGCGCACGCGGCGATTGTGCTGCGCGAGGATGTGGCGGTCGCGCTGCCGCGGATGGTCGAGGCGCTGAAAGCCGGTTAGTGGTTTGTGTATCGAGCGGTCGAATTGAAAAATAAAGCGGGACAGGCAGCATGCCTGTCCCGTTGAGCGTACAACCGCTAGTCCGCAAAAACCTCTCCGACGGTTATGCTGAATCCGGGCAACACGTCGTCGCCGGGCAGCGTATCGCTCTTCGCGAATGCCTGACATCAGTAAGCGAGCGATAGGCATAGATACTTTCTGTATCGAGATCGACGACCCAAGCCAGCCGAACGCCGATCGAAAAATATTCCCCCAGCATTTTCATCACTTCGCTCCAACGGTCATCCAGCGACATTACCTCCATTACCAAGTCAGGCGCGACGTCAATGAATCCCGAATTGCCTCGTTTTGCCAGCCGTTCGTTGGATATGAAAACAACATCGGCGGCGCGCACGGTATCGGGATTCCGCCGAATGTAGATGCCCGTTTCGCCTCCGCTGACGCGTCCCAGTTTGTGCTGCCGTACAAAAGTCCGGACTTCTCCGCCGAGGTTGAATTCGACGATTCCGTGTTTTTCTCCAGTCGGTGACATTTTGATGATTTCACCTTCGACGAGTTCACACGGACCGATGTCGCCCATCGCGAATAATTCTTCGCCGGTCACGCGCGCTTTCTCCTGGGGTGGTGGCGCTGCACCAACGACTGTCTGATTGATCGCGCTCATCGATTTCACCTCGCTTCCCAAACATCTGACATCGCGATTCTACCTTATTCAGATACTGTCGTCAAACCAATTTCCTTGCCCGATCCCGCGTTTGCCGTAATCTCTCCATCCGCCATCACCTCTTGCCCGCGCAAAAACACGCGCGCGATTCTGCCGCGCACACGCCGCCCCTCGAACGGCGACCAGTTGCATTTCGTCTGCCAGGGTTTCTGCAAAACGTACGCTTCGTCTAACCGCACAAACGTCAAGTCGGCGTCGTAGCCGGCGGCGATTTCACCTTTGCGCGCAAGGTGGAACACGCGCGCGGGATTGTGCGACGTCAGCCGCGCGACATCTTGCAGCGATAGACGCTTTTCGCTTGCGGCGGTCAACAGCAGCGGCAGCATGGTTTCCAGCCCCGGCATTCCCGACGGCGGTTTCGCCGATTGTTTTTCCTCGATCGTATGTGGCGCGTGGTCGGTGGCGACCAAATCAATATGCTGTAGATTCTGCCATAGCGCGTGCACGTCGTCCGGCGAGCGCAGCGGCGGATTGACTACGCCGAACGCGCCGAGGCGTTCCTCATCGTCGGTACTCAGAAAAAGGTGCTGTGGCGTCGCCTCGCACGTCATGCGCGCGCCGCGCGCCGTGGCTGCCTTGACCAGTTCGATTTCACGTGCGGTCGAGAGGTGCGCGATGTGCAGTTGGCGTCCTGTTTCTTCGGCGAGCGCGAGCGCGCGGCTGACCGCGAGCGCGGCGCTGATCGGCGGACGGCGCGCGCTGTGGCGCGTGCGCGTCGGGTCGTTCGCAAAGAACTTGAGCGCATCGTTGTCCTCCGCGTGCACGACGATGGGAAGACGCGAGCGCGCCGCAAAATGACGGTAGAGCGCGTCGAATTCGGTGACGAGCAGATCGCCGGTCGTCGCGCCCATGTAAAGCTTCACGCCGACCGCGCCCCAATCTCCAATCTCCAATCGCGCATTCTCTGCTGTGGCGCCGATGAACAAGCCATAATCACACATCGCTTTGTCACGCGCCAGGGCGCGCTTTTCTTCCAGCGCGTCGCGCGTCGTCGTGGGCTGTGGATTGTTCGGCATATCGAGCACGGTGGTCACTCCGCCGGCGAGCGCGGCGCGGGTGCCGGTCGCGAAATCTTCCTTGTGCGTCGCGCCCGGCTCGCGCAAGTGCACGTGCGCGTCGATCAAGCCCGGCAGAATGTGATAGCCATCTGCATCGACGACGCGCGCGTCTGCGTCGTCCAGGTGAGGCGCGACGTGCGCGATGCTCTCATCGACGATCAAAATGTCGCCGCGAAAGATTTCGTCGGGCGTCACGATAATACCGCTACGAATGAGCCGGCGATTCGGTTGACTGTTCACTGTCCACTGCTCACTAAATTCTTCGCGCTCCGCGTCCCTGGAAGAAATGCGCCGCGCCGGTAGCGTCACGATGAACCCGTCCGAACTCGGGCAATTGGGACAATTCTTTCGCGGTGAACACCGGCCCATCCATACAGACGAGTTTGCCGCTGAGCGTGCACTGACCGCAAATTCCAAAGCCGCACTTCATATAGCGTTCGACCGCAAGTTGCGCGGGGATGTTCTTGGCAAGCGCAAGCCGCATCACTGCCGCGAGCATCGCTTCCGGTCCGCACGCGAGGATACGCTTGGCGCGCATCAGCGCCTCTTGCGCGGCATCGGTCACCAGACCGCGGACGCCGCGCGATCCGTCTTCGGTTGCGATTTCCACGCGCGCGCCGAGCGCGCACAGGCGTTCTTCAAAGAGCAGGTCTTGCGCGGCGCGCCCGCCCATCGCGACGGTCACGTCGCGGCTCTGTTTGCGCAATTCGCTTGCGGCAAAGTAAAGCGCAGCGACGCCGTAGCCGCCGCCGATCAGCAATGTCTCGCCATCGCCGCCTAAATCGAATCCATGACCAAAAGGTCCACGCCAGCCGACTTTCTCGCCAATGTTGAGCGCGTGCAGCGCGCGCGAAAATGGACCGACCGCCGCGACGGTGATCGTCAGCGGCTCGCGCGCGACAATCGCGAATGGTTTCTCGTCGACGCCGGGAATCCAGAGCATAACGAATTGTCCCGGCGTCGCCTGCGGAATCGCATCGTCGAGGATGAAGGTTTTGGTGTACGGATTTTCGGGGATGATGCCGGTGATCGGGACAACGCGCGGCAGCATTATGGCTCCGTCGGTTGGGGAATGACGATCCGCGATCCAGCGGTCGGCGCGGTTTCCATCACGCTGTTACGAAAATCGTCCAGCCGCGCAAAATTGTGCTGCCGCATGTATGCCTCGATGCCGCGCGTCGTTTCGGCAAAGACAGCCAAGCCGCGCGAATAAATCGCGCTGCCGATGCCGACCGCGTGCGCGCCGGCGATGATCATTTCGATCGCGTCGCGCGCGGCGGCATTTCCGCCAATGCCGACAATTGGAACTGGGACAGCGCGCGCGATGTCGTTCACGCAGCGCACCGCAATCGGGTGAATCGCCGCACCGCTGATACCACCGATGCGATTGGAGATGATCGGCGCGCGTGATTCGATATCGATCACCATTCCCGGTCCCAGCGTGTTGATCGCGCTGACCGCGTCCGCGCCGGCATCCACGACCGCGCGCGCGATCTCGGCGATGTTCGCTTCGTTCGGCGAAAGTTTGACGATGATCGGAATATCGGTGGACTGTTTCACGCGGCGCGTCACCTGCGCGGCGACGTAGGGCGTCGCGCAAAAAAACTGCCCGAACTCGTGCTCGACGTTGGGGCAGGATATGTTGACTTCGATCAAGTCCGGTTCGGCAGGCGATATTTTTTGGGCGACCACTCCAAAGTCCCAAACCGACTCCGCAAAAATACTGGCGATGACGGCGACGCCCTTCGGTTTCAGAACGCGTTTGGCGGTGCGGACTTCTTCCATCGTCGCGTCGACGCCGGGATTGGAGAGACCCACCGCGTTGATCAGCCCCGCGCCCCAGTCTGCGACCACCGGATTCGGATAGCCCGCGCGCGGCTTGAGTCCGCACGATTTCGACGTCACCGCGCCCGCGCCTGCTTCGCCGACGCGGATCAGCAAATCTTCGGACAGTCCTAGGATGCCAGACGCCAGTACCGTCGGGTTTCGCAATCGCACGCCGCAGATCGTGACCGATAGATCAGGTTCGCTCATGACACGGCTCCGTTCTGCGCGAGAAAGGTTAGCACATCGTGCTGTTGGCTTTCGGTCACTTTGCCGGCTTCTCGCAGAATCTCCATCATTTCGGTCACACGGTAGACGGAGTGGACGTTGAAACCGCGCTTGGCGATCTCTTTCGCGCCGCCCTGTTCTCGGTCGACCAGGACGACAATGTCGCGCACTTTGAGCTTGGCGGTCATCAACGGTTCAATCGCTTCGATCTTGCTCGCGCCGGTCGTAATCACATCGTCGATGACGACGATGGTCTCGCCGGCGTGGTACTCGCCTTCGACCGCGTGACCGGTGCCATAATCTTTTTTCTCGCGGCGCGGATAGATCAACGGACGGTTCATTTCCAGCGCGAGCGCCGCGCCGATCGGCAGCGCGGCGTATGGAATCGCGGCGAGGCGGTCGAACTTGAGTGTGGCGAGCAGTTCCGCCATCACCTGCGCGGTCTCGCGCAAGACGCGCGGGTACGAAACGAGGATACGCAAGTCAAGGTAGAACGGCGAGATGATCCCCGACTTGAGTTTGTACGCGCCGAACTTGATCGCGCCGATGGATTGAAGTGAGAGGACGAGCTGCGCTTTTCCGTCCATGTGCATCTCCGGCAGAGAAAACGGGCGACTGAAACGCGCCGCCCGTCCACTTTATTTTTCTACAATCAGACGAACGAATTTTCTCCGACCGACACGCAGCACCGCCGGGCGCGCAGGAATGACCGCGTCGATCTGGTCGACCGCCGCGTCATTGCGCCGCACGCCGCCCTGCGCAACAAGTCGCCGTGCTTCGCTGCGCGACGGCGCAAGGTCTGCCGCGATCATCAAATCGATGATCGGCATGTCTTGTTTCATCGCGAACGTCGGCATATCGGTTGGCAGTTCGCGCTGTTGAAAGACCTTGACGAATTCTTCTTCCGCCGCGCGCGCGGCATCCGCGCCGTGGAACTGCGCGACAATTTCGCGTCCCAGCCGCATCTTCACGTCGCGCGGGTTGACCGCGCCGGCGTTCAGCGCGCGTTCCATCTCGGCAAGCTCGGCGTCAGTGACGTCGGTCACCAGGCGAAAGTATTCGACGATGACGCTGTCCACCAGCGACATCACCTTGCCGTACATATCGCTCGGTGCAGCTTTCAAGTCAATCGTGTTGCCGAACGACTTGCTCATCTTGCGTCCATCGGTGCCGACGATAAGCGGGACGAGGAAAACTTCCTGCGGCGTTTTGCCGAGTTGCGCTTGCAGCGTTCTGCCCTGGAGGATGTTGAATTTCTGGTCCATCCCGCCGAACTCGACATCGGCGTCGATGGCAATCGAATCGTACGCTTGCAGCAGCGGGTACATCAATTCCATCAGCGACAGCGGCTTGCCTTCTTTGACGCGCTTGTCGAATGTCTCGTGCTCCATCATATCGGCGAACGTAAAGCGCGACGTGAGGTTGAAGACATCGGCGAGCGTGAATTTCCCAAACCATTCGGATTGCCGGCGCACTTCCGTCCGCGCGCGATCGACAATCGAGAAAAACTGATCCATGTACGTCTGGGCGTTGACCTGCACCTGTTCCGGCGTAAGCATCGTGCGTGATTCGTCGCGCCCGGACGGGTCGCCGATCTGCGCGGTCCAGTCGCCGACGATGAGGACAACGGTGTGACCCAGGTCTTGCAGCTGGCGCAGCTTGCGCATGGCGACTGCGTGACCGATGTGCAAATCGGGCTTGGATGGATCTAATCCCATTTTCAAGCGGAGCGGTTTGCCAGAATTCAGGCGCGCGCGCAGTCCGGCTTCGCTGATGATTTCCGCGACGGCGCGGGTGAGGATAAAATCGATAGGCGGCGTGAGCATCGGACGAACTCCATTGACGGATTGAGGCGCATTATACCACAGCATCGGCGCGAATGAGAAATGGAGCGCGAGGTTTGACATTCGTTCGGTGTTCGACTAGAATGGCAATCGTAAGAGGCGAGCCATGTTGCGATGGGTGGATGTCCGGAATGACCGCGTGATAATTTTTAGAGGTGAGAAATGTCCCGGCGTGTTTTGTATGTCGTACCACTCAAGGATCGTTGGGCAATCAAAAATGCTGTGACAGGCAAACTCCTGTCCAACTTCCCAACCAAGTCCGAGGCGATCGACGCGGCGCGCAAAATCTCAAATGGGGATCCACGCGGACTGGTTGTGTACGGTCGCCAGGGCCAGCCCTTTTTGAAAGTACCCCTGAAAGTCACCCAGTCCAGCCGATTGAGTGAATCCAAGGTTCGCGCAGCGGTCCGTGCAGTTGCCAAAGAACGTCAGGAAACGTACAAGACTTCCTAACGGCGAGAGCGAACTCTGAATCTGAGGTCAGCCCAATGCCGCACGTCTCCGCCGATTTTGAAAGGAACGTTTTTATCAATTGTCCCTTCGACGACCAATACCAACCGCTGCTGCATGGGATTGTCTTCTGCGTCCAAATGGCGGGCTTGGTGCCGCGATGCGCTTTGGAGGCAACCGATGCAGGGGAATTGCGGCTGGAGAAAATCGTCCGCATCATTGGCGAATGCAAATATGCGATTCACGACATCTCACGGACCCAAGTAGGGCGCAATCGCTTGCCGCGGTTCAATATGCCCTTTGAGTTGGGCTTGGATCTTGGCTGTCGTAAATTCGGTGAGGGGCGACACCGTTCAAAGAATCAGTTGATTATGGAGAGTGTCCCGCACAAGTTTCAGCAGTACATTTCCGATATTGCGGGACAGGACATTGTGGCGCATGCCAACCAGGTTGCTCAAGCCATTCGGTATGTTCGAAATTGGCTAGCCACCGAGTCCTCCGCCAAAACGGTCCCTGGCGGAGATTATATCCACGACCAGTACAAAAAATTCCGCGCGGACTTGCCCCGTCTATGTGGAAAACTCAAGTTAAAGCCGCGTGAAATTTCTTTTGGCGACTATTGCCAAATTGTCCGCGTTTGGCTGGAAGAAAAAGGTTGATCTAGCGCGCACAAACCAATCATATAGGTATCCTATGCCTCTCTCCTCTCAAGAAATCCGCAAACAATTTCTCGATTACTTCAAGCGGCGCAAGCATACGGTCGTCGCCAGTTCGTCGCTGATTCCGGCAGGCGATCCGACGCTATTGTTCACGAACGCGGGGATGGTGCAGTTCAAAGACACCTTCCTCGGACTCGAAAAGCGTGATTACACGCGCGCGACGACCGCGCAAAAGTGTATGCGCGTCTCGGGCAAGCACAACGATTTGGAAAACGTCGGACCTTCGCCGCGCCACCATACCTTCTTTGAGATGCTTGGCAATTTTTCGTTCGGCGACTATTTCAAAAAGCAAGCCATCGAATACGCGTTGGATTTGCTCGTCAATCACTTGGAACTCGACCCGGCGCGCTTGTGGTTCACGATCTTTGAGGGCGACGATGAAGTGCCCGCGGACGAGGAAGCAGCGGAATTGTGGGTCAAGGTCGGCGCGCCGCCGTAGCGCATTCGACGATTTGGGCGCAAAGACAATTTCTGGAGTATGGGCGATATCGGACCTTGCGGTCCGTGTTCTGAGATTCATTACTATCTCGGACCCCATCCCCAAGATCCAAAATACAACCGCGTGGAGTACGTCAACGGCGAAGGCGACGAGCAAGTGGAGATTTGGAATCTCGTCTTTATGCAGTTCAATCGATCTCAAGATGGCGACGCGTTTAAGCTCACGCCATTGCCCAAACCCTCGGTGGATACTGGCTCGGGGATGGAGCGGTTGACTTCGGTCTTGCAAAACAAGCAATCGACTTACGACCCCGATCTCTTCAAGCCGATTCTTGATCACACGCGCAAACTGCTCGGTCACGACAAGGCGACGATGGAAGAAAAGATCGTTTCGTACCGCGTCGTCGCCGATCACGCGCGCTCGGTCGCGTTCCTGACCGCCGACGGCGTGATGCCGGGCAACGAGGGGCGCAACTATATCTTGCGGTTGATCCTGCGCCGCGCGGCGCGGCATGGACAACTGCTCGGCTTCACCGGACCCTTC
>DAIDTM010000308.1 GCA_027457205.1 Anaerolineae bacterium
ACGCCGGTTGCCCTGACGCCAACGCCGATTATCTCGCCGAGCGTAACTTTATCGCCGACCGCGTCAGCATCACCAACTGTCGTCGCGACCAGCACGTTTGCGCCAACTCCCTTCGCCACTCCATCGTCGACGCCCATCGCATTGGGGCAGATCAGCATACCCCACGCGACGATTCAGTACTATGATATCTTTGGCTCGACCGAAAGTGAGTTACGCGCGCAGTTGGATGCGAAAGGTCCGGTCGATCCAAGCGGCTACAAAGGCGATGCGCTTACTCGGTGGTCCTATAACTGGTCCTGGCTTGGCTTTGGAACCGATGCTTGCGATCTGAGCACAGCCGCCGTGTCGTATCAGATCACCGTCACCTTACCGCGCTGGAATCCGCCGGCAAACGCGCCGCCGGCGTTGGTCGCCAAGTGGATAAACTACGTCCACGCGCTCGTCACGCACGAGACGGGTCACGTCGAATTTGCCGCGGCGCAGCAGCCCGTCATCCTCGCGGCGATCCAGAACGCCAAGTGCGCGACCGCCAATGCCGCCGCGCAGGCGGTGCTCCAGCGGATCCGGCAGCACGACATCGAGTACGATGCGGCGACGAATCACGGCGCAACGCAAGGGGCGCAGTTTCCATAAACCGGCACGCAGCGCAAAATTGCTCAAAAAGACGCGCCCAAAAACCCTTGACAACTCAAGGTTATAATGGTAGAATCGTTATACCTTTATACCTTTAGCCGATGGGGTCTTGGATGTCTGACGTTCCCGCGCCGCTCTTTCGCGCCGTCCGCGCCGCCCGCGCCTCGCACGACATCGTTCTGCAGATTCGTGCGCACATCTTCGCGGGCAAGCTCGTCCCCGGCGACCGGCTCCCCTCCGAAAAGGAATTGTGCGAGCAATTCGGCTTGAGCCGCATCACCGTCCGCGACGCGCTGCGGGTCTTGGAATCGCAGGGGCTGATCTCGATCAAGGTCGGCGCTGGCGGCGGCGCGTTCGTCGCCGATCCAAACGGCGCGTCCGCGAGCGACATCCTGACCGACCTGCTCCGCCTGCAGCGCGCGACGACCAAAGAATTGGTGGAAGCGCGCCTCGTCATCGAAACCAGTCTAGTCACCTTCGCGGCGCAGCGCGCCACCCGCGCGGATTTGGACGCGATGCAGAAAGCGATCGCGGGCGCGCGCACCGGACGCGATAACGGCGATCCGCACTTTACGCCGCACAGCGTCCAGTTTCACATCGCACTCGCCAAATCTTCCAAGAATCAAGTTTTGTTCTTCACCGTCAATTCCTTCCGCTCGTTGTTCTACGATACCCTCGAACGTCTCCTACCGGACGACCGGATGGCGCAGCGCGCCATCGACGACCATCAGAAAATCTTGGACGCCATCGCCGCGCACGACGCCGAGCGCGCCGTGCAAGTGATGCGCGATCACCTTTCGTATTTTGAGAAACGTACGGAGAAAGAATCGGCGGCGAAACGACGTTGATCGCGTGCGCCGCTGATCGAACGCCCTGAATGTCTGCCCGCCGGCGCCGCGCGTCGGCGGGGTGGTCTTCTTCGATTTGCCGACGAACTCGCTGTAACGCCGTGATGAGCGCGGCGCAGGAGGCAAGTGATGTCGCTTCCTCTCGGTATCGATGTGTTTTTTGGACGAGGCGTGCCATGGCAGTCCGTTTGTCAATCTGCCAGCGCGCCTTCGCGCGACAGCATGATCGCGTCCAATCGATGAACAAGGCAGGTCCCATTGCTGGGGCTTGCCTTGTTGTGTTTTTTTAGCGATTCAAACTCATCAGGAGGAAAAATTATGGTACTGGCAACCGAACTCGAACGGAAACCGGTCAACAAAGCGGAGAAGGATATCCGCAGTCTTCGTTCCGCCATCGACTGGCTGCGCGCGGAAGGGTATTTGGTAGAGACGGATGTCGAAGTCAATCCCGACTTGGAAATCACCGGCGTCCAGAAACTGATGGACGGCGCGCTGCCGATTCTCTTCAACAATGTCAAGGGCTATCCCCACTTGCGCGCGGTGACCAATCTGTTCGCCAATATGGACGTCGTGAACAAAATGTTCGGCTGGAAGGACGCCAAGTCGCGCACGCGCGATCTTGCCTACGCGCTGACGCATCCGATTCCGCCGGTACAAGTGTCGCAGAGCGAAGCGCCCTGTCAGGAAGAGGTCATCACCGACGATCTCAACGTGAACAAGCACGTACTGGCGATTCGTCACACCGCGCTCGAGTCGGAAATGACGATCGGCAGCGGCAACAGCGTCGTCGTCGGCGATTATTTCCACGGCGGCAGCCACATCGGCTACAACCGGATGAACGCGCGCTGGGGCAATGTCGCGACGTTTCAATCCGCGCCGGGCGCGCACATGTGGCAAATCATCACAGAGCATTATCACGACGAGAAACCGATTCCACTGACGATGTGCTTCGGCTTGCCACCGGCGTGTACTCTCATCGCCGGCGGCGGATTCGACTACGTCGTCCTGCCGCGAGGCGGCGACGAACTCGGCGCGGCGGGCGCGGTACAGGGCTATCCCGTCCGCATCGTCAAAGCGCGCACAGTCGACGCGTGGGCGGTCGCGGACAGCGAGCTGGTGCTGGAAGGCGAACTGCATCCGCGCGACAAACGCTATGAAACGCGCGAAGCAGAAGAGCACGATACGCAAGGCAAATATTTCTTCCATCCCGAATGGGCGGGCTATATGGGCAAGGCGTACAAAGCGCCGACCTTCCACGTCACCGGCATCACGATGCGTCGGCGCGCTGGCAAGCCCATCATCTTCCCGCTGGGCGTGCACATGGAAGATTGCCAGAACATCGACACCACCGTGCGCGAGTCCGCGATCTTTGAACTGTGCGAACGCCTGCAGCCCGGCATTGTCCAGGACGTCAACATTCCGTACCCAATGACCGATTGGGGCGGCTGCATCATTCAGGTCAAAAAGCGCAACAAGATCGAAGAAGGTTGGCAGCGCAATTTCCTCTCCGCGATTCTGTCGTGCAGCCAGGGCATGCGGCTCGCGATCGCAGTGGACACCGACATCGACATTTATTCGATGGACGACATCATCTGGGCGTTGACGACGCGCGTCAATCCGCATACCGACATCCTAAATCCGCTGCCCGGCGGCATCGGTCAAACCTTTATGCCGCAGGAACGCATGACCGCCGGCGAAAAAGAATGGACGGCGTCCAATACCAAGTTCGAAGGTGGTATGGGCATCGATGCGACGGTGCCGTACGGCTACGAGCAAGATTTTCATCGCCCGGTCTACCCGGTGGACCGCGGCGATCTCAACAAGTGGTTCAAGCCGGAAGAGATCGCGCGCGCGAAGGAATTGATGAAAGGCAAGTGGGGCGAGGTACTGGCAAGGACGGGACGCTAAACTGGATTGTTGGGCGGTTGAGTAGTTCGCTCGTTGAGCGCACCGAACTATCTCGCCATCCAACCATCAATCTACTTGACGATGGATACCAACACTCTCCTCGCGCCTTACCGTGTGCTTGATCTGACCGACGAAAACGCTTGGCTGTGCGGACGCATCCTCGGCGATCTCGGCGCGGATGTGGTCAAGGTCGAACCGCCGGGCGGCGATCCGGCGCGGCGCAACGGACCATTTTATCACGACGAGCCGGACCCCGAAAAGAGTCTGCCTTGGTTTGCCTACAACGCGAACAAACGCGGCGTCACGCTCAACCTCGATTCGGAGCGCGGGCGCGCGTTGTTCTGCCGGCTCGCGCAACGCGCGGATTTCGTTCTGGAATCGTTCGCGCCCGGCGCGCTGGACGCGCGCGGCATCGGCGACGCCGCGCTGCGCGAACTCAACCCACGCCTCGTCGTGACTTCGATCACGCCGTTTGGGCAGACGGGACCGTACGCGCAGTACCGCGGCTCGGACTTGATCGCGATGGCGACGAGCGGTTTCATGTCGCTGGTCGGCGAACCGGGCAAGCCGCCGCTGCGCGTGTCGCTTCCGCAAGCGCCGATGTGGACAGGAATGTACGCCGCCGCCGGCACGCTCATCGCCCATTATCATCGCGAAATGACCGGGCGCGGTCAGCACGTGGATGTCTCGATGCAAGCCGCGTTGCTGTGGGCGTTGGCGAACGCGCCGGCGTACTGGAGCGTGACGCGTGAGAACCTGCACCCCGCCGGCAGTTTTATGGTGGGACGCAGCGTGACCGGCGCGCGGATGCGCGCGATCTATCCGTGTCAGGACGGCTATATCAATTTTATCATTTACGGCGGCGAAGCCGGCAGACGCTCGAACGAGGCGATGGTCGCGTGGATCGCCGAAGAACAGCCGATCCCGGAATGGTTGAAGCAGAAGGACTGGAACGTCTTCAACGTCGCGACGTGCACGCAAGAGGAAGTGGACGCGCTGGAAGGCGTCTTTGCCGGATTTCTGCGCCGGCGCACCAAAGCCGAATTTGCCGCGCAAGCAGTGCAGCGCGGCATCCTCGGTTATCCGGTGAACAACGCGCGCGATATTCGCGGCGATCCACAGCTAGCGGCGCGCCAGTTCTGGCAAGAGGTTGAGCATCCGGAACTTGGCGTGACGTTGCTCTACCCGGGTATTTTCGCGCGGTTCGCGACAGCAGGATGCGGTATTTGCCGGCGCGCGCCGCGCATCGGCGAACACAACGAAGAAATCTACGCGGGCGAATTGGGATTGTCGCCGGATGAGTTGGCGCAGCTGAAACAGGAGCAAGTCATCTAACGTGGAAATGCACGCATTGGCAAATCTCAAGGTCGTCGAGTTCGCCGCGTTTGCCGCGGGACCGATGGTGGGCAAGCATCTGGGCGAGCACGGCGCGCAAGTTATTCACGTCGAATCGCGCACGCGCCCGGACGGTTTTCGCGTGCACTATCCGCCGTACAAAGACAACCAGCCCGGGCTGGACCGCACCGGCTCGTTTGCGATTTTCAACGATAGTAAAATGAGCGTAGCGTTGAATCTCAAATCGGCGCGCGGCGTAGAAATTGCCAAGCAGATCGTCGCGTGGGCGGACGTGCTGATCGAAAATTTTGTGCCCGGCGTGATGGAGCGGCTTGGGCTGGGGTACGACGCAGCGTGCGCGGTGAATCCGTCCATCGTTTATCTCAGTTCGTGCAATATGGGTCAGACGGGACCGAAGGCGAGCCAGCGCGGTTTTGGTTCGCAGCTCACCTCGCAAAGTGGATTCACCGAACTCGCCGGTTACCCGGAGGGCGGACCGATGCTGCTGTTCGGACCGTACATCGATTTCGTCGCGGTCGGGTTTGGCTTGACCGCGGTACTCGCCGCGCTCGACTATCGCCGACGCACCGGGCGCGGGCAGTACATCGATCTATCGCAGTACGAAACGGGCGTGCAGTTCATCGTTCCCGCGCTGCTCGATTACGAGGCGAACGGGCGCGTGATGACGCATCACGGCAATCGCGATCCGAACGCCGCGCCGCACGGCGCGTATCCGTGTCGCGGCGATGACAATCGCTGGTGTGTCATCGCGGTTTTTTCCGAAGACGAGTGGCGCGCGTTCTGCCGCGCGGCGGAACATCCGGAGTGGGCGGACGACGCGCGCTTTGCCTCGCTTGCTGCGCGCAAACAAAACGAAGACGCGCTCGACCAACTTGTCGGCGCGTGGACGGCGCAGTTCTCGCCGCACGAGGTGATGGAAAAGCTGCAGGCGGTGGGTGTGCGCGCAGCCGTAGTGAACACGCTCGCCGATCTGTTCTGCGATCCGCAGCTAAAGCATCGCCGCATCTGGCGTGAAATGTCACACCCGGTGCTGGAGCGTTTTGATTACGAAGGTCCGCCGTTCGCGCTTTCGGAAACGCCGGCAGAATTGCATCGCAGCCCGCTGCTGGGCGAGCACAATCGGCGCGTGCTGGGCGAACTGCTTGGGATGTCGGACGCGGAGATCGACGAGTTGGAAAAACAAGGCGTGGTTGAGTGACATGTAGTGCACATTCCGCATTGCGTATTCCGTAACTGCTCCTTACGAACTGTGCAATGCCCAATAGGTGTTACGTTGCAAGATGCGGTGAATTTTGTTGTCGGTGGATTGCTGGTCGGCAGCGCGTACGCGCTGGTCGCGATCGGGTTTGCGCTGATCTACAGCGTCACCGGCTTGATCAACCTCGCGCAAGGCGCGTTCGTCGGCTTGGGCGCGCTGGCGATGTACACATTCTATGTCACGCTGAACTTGCCGCTGCCGCTTGCGCTGATCGCCGCCGTCGCCGCCGTCACGCTCATCGCCGCGCTCACCGAGCGGTTGGTTATCCGTCCCGCGCTCAAGCAGCTATCGCGTATGCACCTCTTGTTGTTGACCTCTGGCTTGCTGGTGATGTTTCAGGGCGCGGCGCTCGTGCTGTGGGGCAGCCAGCCCTACGCGTTGCCTTCCTTTTCCGGCGAACAGCCGCTACGTCTCGGATGGTTCTTGCTTCCGACGCAAGGATTATGGATTCTCGGCGCGCTGATCGTGATCGTCGGGAGTCTGTGGTGGACGCTAAACCGGACGACGTTTGGAATGGCGTTGCGCGCGTGCGCTGAAAATCCAAACGCTGCGAGTCTGATGGGCATTCCCGTTTCGCGGATGATCCTTTATGCGTTTACCGCGAGCGGTGCCATCGGCGCGGTAGGCGGCATTATGGTTGCGCCAATCGCTTCGCTGGCATTCAACAGCTCGGCGACATACACGATCGACGGTTTCGTCGCGGCGGTGCTCGGCGGTATGGGCAATTTTGTTGGCGGAGTGCTCGGTGGGCTTGCGCTCGGTGTGCTGGAGCAAGTTTCCGCCGGCTTTATCTCCTCGCTGTTCAGCACGACGTTGGCGCTCGGCGTTTTGCTGGCGATGTTGGTCTGGCGTCCGCAGGGCATTCTGGGACAATCGTTCGGTCAGCGACTGGATACACAGACTCCTCCGCCGCGCGCTGGTTATACGCTGCCCACCGGCTTTTACAACCGCATCTGGCTCTACTGCCTCCCCATCGGCGGCGTGATTCTTGCGTTGCCGCTCTTGGTTCACGACGAAGGTCTCCTCAATTCACTGGTAATCACCGGTATCTTCTTTATCACTGCCATCGGTCTCGATCTTTTGATGGGATTTGCCGGGCAGGTGAGTCTGGGACAAGCCGGCTTTATGGCAATCGGTGGTTACGCCTCGGCAATCCTGGCGGCGCGCTACGACGTTCCTCCGCTAATCGGTCTGGTCGCGGGCGTCTGCCTCACTCTAGCCGTCGCCGCGGTGCTCAGCCGAATCAGCGCGGGACTGCGCGGTGCGTACCTCGCGATGGCGACGCTTGCCTTTGGTGTTTTGGTCGAGTCGCTGGCAGTCAATCTGACCGATGTGACCGGCGGACCCTCTGGGC
>DAIDTM010000309.1 GCA_027457205.1 Anaerolineae bacterium
GCTCGCCCGAGTCTATTCCGCCATTGCCGTCTCTGGATCGGCTCCCGCTTGACCGCTTCCTCGCACCGCCGAAGTCAAGATTCCCAGCCCGGCGACACCCGCCGCCGCGAGCCACCCGGCTTGGACTCCGGTAAACAGCGCGACCGGCGCGCCGCTCGCTTGACCTTGCGATTGAACGGTCGTGAAGATCGCGCCAGCGAATCCAACGCCTAACACCATGCCGACATAGCGCGCGGTGGCGAGTACACCCGCGGCAATGCCCTGCCGATGCCGCGGGGCTGAACCCATGAGCGCGCTGCTATTCGGCGAGATGAAAATGCCGATGCCCAGACCGATGACAGCAAGCGCAAACACGAAATCGATTGGCGATGACGCCGCGCCGAGACGCGACAGGAAGAACAACCCCAGCGCGAGGATCGCCATGCCGATAGTTCCCGGCAAGCGCGCGCCGATGCGATCAGACAGCGTGCCGCTGAGCGGCGCAGTAATCGCCATGACGAGCGGCTGCGCGGTCAGGAGCAAGCCGGCGTACGCGGGATCAAACCCGCGTCCTTGAATGAGATAGAACGGCATTAGGAAGACGACGCTGTAAAGGCAAACGTAATTCAGCACCGCGCTCGCCACCGACGCAGAAAAGAGCTGCCGCCGGAAGAGTTGCAAGTCAAGCATTGGATTTGGCACGCGCCGCTCGATAACGACGAACGCGCCCAGCGTGAGCGCGGCAATCGCAAAGAGCGTCAAGATGAGCGGCGAGGTCCATCCCCATTCTTCCCCTTGATTCAACGCCAGCAAGAGCATCACGAGACCGAGCAGAAAAAACACCGCGCCCGCCACGTCGAAACGCTCCGCGTTTTCTTCCGCGCGGTCCCGCGGAACGACACGCAGTGTGAGCAAGAGCGCCGCTAGTCCTACCGGGATGTTGATGTAGAAAACCGAACGCCAGCTCAACTGCGTCGTCAGCCAGCCGCCCAGCGACGGACCGACCGTCAGCCCCAGATAGGTCATCGTCGCCTGAAGACCCAGCGCCTGCCCGCGCTGCGCGGCGGGAAAATTCTTGGTGAGAATTGCCGGCGAATTTGCAAAGAGCATCGCCGCGCCAATCGCTTGAAACGCGCGGAAACCGATCAACGCGACCTCGTTGGGAGCCAAGCCGCACAGCGCGGAGCCGAGGACGAAGATGACAAATCCAAACGCGTACATCGATTTGTGTCCGCGCAGATCGCCGAGGCGTCCGAAAGTCAGGAGCAACCCCGAAAGAACGAGCAGATAAATCGTGACAACCCATTCAATGGTCGCGACGTCGCTGCCAAAGTCCTGGCTGACAATAGGCAAGATGATGTTGACCACGCTGGAATCCAGCGCAGACATGAACGTGCCAACGCCAACCGCCGCGAGCACCCACCATTTGCGATCCAATCTGCCTCCAAATGTGACGAGTGGCGGTTGACAAGTGGCGTGAACCATCTCGTCACTTGCCACTTTACAATGCCATCTCGCCGCCGCTGATGCCGTAGACTTCGCCGGTGACGAACGACGCGTCATCGCTCGCAAGATACACCGCCAGCCCGCCGATTTCCTCCGGCTTGCCGGCACGGCGCATCGGAATTCGTTTGACGATTTTCGGACCGACTTCGGGATCATCAAGCGCGGCGGCGTTCATATCGGTACGGAAATAGCCGGGCGCGATCGCGTTGACGCGGACATTGTGCCGCGTGTTCTCCAACGCAAGGACTTTGGTCAGCGCGATCACGCCGCCCTTGCTCGCCGCGTATGCGCCAAGCCCCGGCGGACCTTTCATTCCCGCGACCGACGCCAGGTTGATGATACTCCCGCTCTTCTGCTCGATCATCACGCGCAGCGCCTCGCGGCAGCAATAAAACGTCCCCGTCAGGTTCGTCTCGATGATCCACTTCCACGTTTCGTCGCTCATCTGGTCGAGTCGTTCCGCCCAGCCGACGCCTGCGCTGTTCACCAGTATATCGATGCGCCCGAACTCTTTGCGCGTCGCATCGATCATCCGCGCGACCGATGCGCTGTCGGCGACATCGACTTCGACTGCGAGCGCGCGGCGATTCTTGCCGCGAATCGCGGCGGCAACTTCGTCGAGCTGTTCGCGCGTGCGGCTGGCGACTGCGACGTGCGCGCCGGCATCGGCAAACGCGAGCGCGATCGCGCGTCCCAAGCCGCGCCCGCCGCCGGTGATGAGAGCGATCTTGTCACTCAATGGCAACATGGCTAACCTCGCGTGTCCTTTGAATATTGGTCACAAAGATCAATAACGCTGCCAGCGATAACGCCGCCGAGACGAGAAATACATCGCGCACCTCAAGATTACTGGCGACAAACGCCGCCGTGAATGGTCCAACGACGAACGCCAGGTTCATCGGCAGATAAATCATGCTGAGGACAGAACCGCGTTTCTCCGCCGGCACATTGAGACTGATGATCGCAAACATCAGGCTCGCCACCGATGGATTGACTGCGTTGAAGAGCGCCCAAACGATCGTCAGCCCGGTGATATCTCGAACCAGGTACAGCGGCAGCCAAAG
>DAIDTM010000310.1 GCA_027457205.1 Anaerolineae bacterium
CAAGCGTTCCAACATGTGCCGCCCGACCTCGGCGGCGCGCTCCGGCAGCCGATCGTTCTGCAGGACATGGATGGTGGCGATGCTCGCGGCGCAAACCAGCGGATTGCCGCCAAACGTCGAGCCGTGAATCATCGGCTCTAACTTTTTCACGCGCTCGCCGATCAACACCGCGCCCATCGGCAAGCCACCCGCAATCGATTTCGCGACCGCAACGAAATCGGCGTCGAGTCCGTAATGTTCGGACGCGAACATCTTGCCGGTCCGCCCAAACCCGGTTTGTATTTCATCGACAATGAGCATCGCGCCGCGCTCGCGGCAGATTTGCTGCAAGCCAAGCAAGAATTCGCGCGAGCCGGGATGCACGCCCCCTTCGCCTTGCACGACCTCGACCAACACGCCTGCCGTTTTGTCGGTGATCGCTTCGCGCGCCTTGTCGAGATTCTCGTACGGCGTAAACGAGAAATCCGGCACGAGCGGCATGAATGGTTCGCGGTATTTTGGATTCCACGTCGCGCTCAGCGCGCCCATCGTGCGTCCGTGAAAACTTCGCATCATCGCGACGATACCGGTCCGTCCGGTCGCAAAGCGCGAGAATTTGATCGCGGCTTCGATTGCCTCCGCGCCGGAGTTGCACAAAAAGACGCGGTTCGCATGGTTCGGCGAAATCGTGACGAGTTTTTCTTCCATCGCCGCGCGCTGATCATTGTAGAAAATTTCGGTCAGCGAAATGAGCGTGCGCGCTTGCTCGGCAATCGCTTCAGCGACCGCTAGATTCGCGTGACCGACATTCGCCGCGCCCTGCCCGCCGACGCAATCGATATACTCCTTGCCCGTATCATCCCAGAGATGCGCGCCGCTACCGCGTACAATCGCCAGCGGACGCTTGACGTACAAACCCGACGTATATTTCGATTCGATTTCTGGAATCGTCACGATGACTCCTTAGCGTATCGCCACGAGAAAGATTCCAACTGCCGCGAGCACGAAACCAATCACGTATTGCAGATTCAGTCGCTCACGAAACACGACGATGCCGAGCGTTGCCGCGAGCACGATGCCGCCCATTCGCACAATCGGCGAGCCGATGGAAAGATTGACGCCCTGCGAAAAAAGCAGAAACATCAAGCCGGTGAAAATGCTGAAACAGATGCCGACGGCAATCGACCAGAGCACGCCGTCACGCGTGATCTGCAATCCGCCATTCGCGCGCGTCCACACCGTCCACACGAGCGGAATCGCAATCGTCGTGACCGCATAAATCAACGTGCCAAGACTCGGACTGATTTTGTGCGCCGATTGTTTGGTCGATAGATCGGCGAGCGCGATGATGCCCATCGCTACAACCGCAAGCGCGACCGTCGTGGTGGACAATTTGACTCCTCTCAATCGATCACCGTACCATTGCCATCGAGCGCGCGGTGAATTGGTTGCTCGACGCGTCCGTCCGCAAAGACCACTTGCCGCACACCGAGCGCGAGCGCTTCCGTCGCGCCGAGCACCTTCTTCTTCATCCGCCCCTCGGCAAAGTCAATCGACGCTTCGACGTGCTGTTTGTCGATGTGCGCGATCAAACTCGATTCGTCCGGGAACGCGCGCAGCAAGCCGGGCACGTTCGTCAGAATGATCAACTGCTCCGCGCCCAGCGCGCCGGCGATCATCGCCGCGGCGCGGTCGCCGTCAACGTTGATCGCGTCGCCTTGATAACTGATCGCCAGCGGCGCGACGACGGGAACGTAGCGGCGTTCGAGCAGAACGCCCAACAGTTCCGCGTTGACTTTCTCAACGCGGCCGGTGTAATCGTCGCGCAGGATGCGCTGTCGTCCGTTCTCGACGATGCGGATCGCGTCCTTGCGCGCGCCCTCCAGCAACCGCCCGTCGACGCCGGACAAGCCAATCGCGTTGACGCCAAGTTTCTGCAAGCGTTCGACGAGAAACGTATTGATCTTGCCGCACGCCGCCATCACGTAAATCTCCAGCGTCGCGCGGTCGGTGTAGCGCGACGTGTACCCTTGCGGCGACGTGACGTGCTTCGCGGGATGACCCAGTTTCTCGCCCAGCGCGTTCGCTTCGTTCCCCGCGCCGTGCATCACGACGACTTGTTGACCTTCTTTGGCAAGTGCCGCGATATCTGCGGCGACGTGATCGAGATTGATGCCACTACTACCGCCAATCTTGATGACAATCATTTTCCAAATTCCAAATCAGAATCTAGCCGCAAAGGTCGCAAAGTTTTTCTGTTTTTCCCTTTGCGTTCTCCGCGTTCTTTGCGGTGAGATTATTAGATCGGATGCAGCCCCGCAAACTCCAAACCCGTGCGCTCGTCAAACCCGCACATCAGATTCATCGCTTGCGCCGCGCTGCCTGCTGCGCCTTTCATCAGATTG
>DAIDTM010000311.1 GCA_027457205.1 Anaerolineae bacterium
AACGAGGCGATGAAGAAGGCGATGACGAACTTGTGGAAGCGGTACCAGATCACCATCGGGTCCGCTTTTTGGTCTTTCACTTTCTCCCAGGATGTGATCGCCAGCGTCGCCATGATGAAGCACAGGAAGCCGATCATCACATCGCGGTTCAACTTCACCAGCGAGAACGCTTGCACGGCTTTATCGGAAATCATCCCTGCGCTTGCCAGCCCTGCCGCGTCCGCCAATTCTGAACCGCCGATCCACGCGCCAGATACCACGTCGCTCAGCGCGAAGACGCCCTTTGCCAGAATCGGCAGCAAGAAAATCAGCACCAGCGCGTAAATGACGACGAGTGAGACGATATAGCCGGTTTTTTTCTCGTCGCTCTTGACGCTGCTGCCCACCGCAATCGCCGCCGAAACGCCGCACACCGACGCGCCCGCGCCGAGCACCGCGGCGAACTTGTTATCAAAACCGAGCGCTTTCCCGACGATGAACGCGACGATGAAACCTGCCGCGACGATGATGAGCGCCTCGAGAAAGCCCCAGCCGCCGCCTGCCACCACCTGGGTGAAGGAGAGCGACGCGCCGAGCAGCACAATGCCGGTCTTGATGAAGAACTCGGTGCGCTTGGACGCCGCCTTAAACCAATCCGGGAACGTCCAGACATTTCCGATAATCATCCCGATGACGAGCGCCAAGAATGGATACTCGAGACCGTACTTTTTGATGTCTTGCTCGCTGCCGATGATCAGGGTGATCAAGCCGAGGACGAAAAGCACGGTAAAGCCGATTACGTAGTTGCCCGCCTTCTCTCCCATCAAGGTCGATGCGATCAACGTCAGTGCGAGCAGCAGCAGATACATGAAGAGGTAGTTGGTCCAGTTCGTCGCAAAGTGCGTGAGCAAGTTCGTTTTGGGCCAGTCCGCCGGGATCGCGCCTTTCAGGATGTTGAGCGGCGAGTTGGCTGGATTCATCGCCATCGCCGCAAAAACGATGACGACGATGAACAAACCGAGATAAACCGCCCACCAGTCTTCTTTTTTCCAGAGCGAGCTCCAGTCAATTTTTCGACCAGCGGGCACTGGAGTAGCTTGACTAGACATGAGAATAACACCTCCTTTGGTGTGTCGAGTCCGCGTTCAAACTCAGAACCAGTACAACTTGCGCGCGTTTACAGATGAATTGCTTTGTTGGATGCCTCCTCCTTTCTCTGCCCGCTCGCAATCGTTCGTGTCGCTATTTGATCGGCACGGGATGCTTGGAGAGATCGACGTGGCACAGCGTGCAGGATGTCGCATCGACCACGTGAACATTCTCCACCGAGCCCTTTTGACCGTGGCACGACAAACAGGTCGTGACGTCCGCCGGCGTCGTATGAACACGCTTGAACGTATTGTCCGCCTGATTGTTCAGCAAATCGACCGTGTACTTGGCGACCGACGCGGCGAGCCACGCGCACCGTTCTGCGCGCTGCGCCGAGAACGCCTTGAACCCGGACTTGTTGCACCACGTGGTCACCGAAACGTGACACAGCGGCGAGTTGGAAACCGAGGCGACAATATCGTACTTGGGAGTTTGCGGTTTGTAATCGGGCAGCGCCTCGCTGCTGTACCAGGCGAAAAGTTCGTCGATCAGTTTCTCGGCGATCGTCGTGTCGGCGACCAGAGAAATCGCGGCGGACGCGCCGTTCAACGCGCCGCACAATGTGCCGAGATCGTACACGCCGCCCTTGCCGTACTTCATCATGTCGATTGGAAACGTCGAGAACGGCGCGCCCACCTTGTCGGCTAGTGCGCCAACGATGGCGCTGAACGTGCCGTACATACATGCGCCTTTGTAATAGCCGGCGTAACCCTTTTCCGCTACGGTAACGGAATCAAGCTTGGCGTACGTCCACGGAAACTTGGGCGCTTGCGCCGCCGCGGGTGCCGCGGGCGCGCAACCGATCAGACCGGTCACGCCTGCGCCTGCCGCGACGCCCAGAGCAAACTGCCCCGTCTGCTTCAAAAACTGCCTTCGTGATGTCTCCACCTTCAGCCTCCTCGCTGGAATGTAAAAAATGACCGCTGAAAAACATCGCGGGTTTTTCATTGAAATTATAAGAGTTGGCACATCCAACGTGAATCGGTCAAGCAAAGTAAGGGGAGTAGGTAAAACGATGTATTTCGCGCTTGGCAGGCGGTTGCGCTTATGGTATAATCCGCTCACTTTTCTCGAGGTAGGCGGTAATATGCTCCAAATGCTCGATGGATTCGATAAGGCGTTGATTTGGACGGCGTTGGCTGGACTGCTCTACGTCGTGTGGACGCAATCGAAAGCGCGCGCGCAAAAGCGCCGCCCAGCTTTCGCATCCGTGGGCGAACACCTTTTTGTCTTTCAGCAAGTTGCCTGGGCGCTGGTTTTGGCGGCGTTCATCGCCGGCAGTTTGATTCTCGTTATCAGCCCGATTCTCCTGGCGCTGCGCGCCGCGCCCGTGCCCGATCCAACGATCGTCGACGCGTACGCGTTGCCCGACGGCAGCGTGACGGTGATGCAAGTGCAAGGCATTGTCCAGCCGCAATCCGCGAACGGCGCGACCCAGTGGCGCATCGGCGATCACAGTTTCTCCGTCGATTCCAGCGCGGCGGCGCGTCTTGCGCCCGGTCAGTCCATTACCGCCTGCCTGATGCAAAAATCCGGCGGAGCATGGCAAGCCACGCAAGTCGAACCGGCGACCAGCACGCTCAAATGCTGATTGCCTCGGCGCAAACAAAACGAGCCGGTCTCCGCGAGATGCAGAGACCGGCTCGTCGTTTATCGCGCGCGGCGATCTAGTCGCCGCGCTTGGGTTCTTGTTCTTCGAGTGGAGGATACGTGCGGAGATAATCGCTGCCGCCGAGTGTTTGCGCGGCGTTCTCGAGCGTTTGACGCACCTGCACGGCTTGGTTGTCCAGCGGCGCGGAACGCGCTGCGCGGCGAATCGCCCATTGAACGATCAGAAAACAAACGATAAAGACCAGCATCACGCCGATCACTGCCAAAATCAGTTGCATTGTGTTTTCCCCTCTGTGTAATTTGGCAATGTCAGATTAGCCACAGGGGACACAGAGAATACTTTGTTTTTAACTCTGTGTTCCCTGTGACCTCTGTGGCAAAAAAGGAAATGTGACATTACCAAAGTAATCAGACCTGAACTAGTCCTTCGCGGATCGCGTATTTGACCAGTTCCGCGCGGTTGTGCACGCCCAGTTTCTCCATGATGTTCGCGCGGTGCGTGATGACCGTCTTGGCGCTGAGACACAGCTGGTCGGCGATCTCGCGGCTGCTCAATCCCTCCGCCACCATCCGCAGCACCTCGCGCTCGCGCTCGGTGAGGCGCGGTACGTTCGCCGCGCCGGCGTCCTGCTCCAATGCGCGGTCCATCATCTCGCGCGCGACACTGGGATGCAGGAATGCGCCTTCGGTATATACCGCGCGGATCGCCTCCACCAATTCGCCGCCGCCGCCCTTTTTCAGAACATAGCCCGACGCGCCGGCTTGCAGGAGCGGTAAAGCGTACTCTTTGTTCTCGTGTTGCGTCAGCACCAGCACGCGCGTCTGGGGCCAGCGCGCCTTGATCTGCCGCGTCGCCTCCAACCCGTCCATCTCCGGCATCGTAATGTCCATCAGCACGATGTGGGGCTGCAACACCTCGACCTGCTCCAGCGCCTGAATGCCGTTGCTCGCCTGCCCCACCACTCGAATATCGACGTGCTGCGCGAGCAGCGCGCAAATGCCCTCGCGCAGCACCGCGTGATCATCCACCACCAGCACGCGTATCGGATCCATTTCCGCCTCCTGTGATGGGCGCGCGCAGCAAAACCGTCGTGCCTTGTCCCGGCGCCGAAGTCAAAAAGAATTCGCCGCCGACCGCGCTCATCCGTTCTTGCAGACTCATCAGCCCCAGCCCGCGGCGCGGGTCGGTCGAACGAGTCACCTGATGCAGATCGAACCCGATGCCGTTGTCCACCACCTGTACCTCGACCTGCTCTTTCTGAAAGTTAAACGCGATCTGCACGCGGCGCGCGCCGGCGTGCCGCGCCACGTTGTTGATCGTTTCCTGCACCGCGCGGAATAACGCTGTCTCGATGGCGGCAGGCAGCCGCTGCGCGTTGCCCTGTTCCGTCACCTCGACGCGCGTCCCATTCTCGCCGAGCCGCGTTTCGGCGTACCAGCGCAGCGCCGCCACCAATCCCAACTGATCGAGCATCGTCGGACGCAGGTCGAAGATCAGTTTGTGCACGCCGTCGATCGCGTTCCGCGTCAGCCCGCGCATTTTGTCTATCAGCGTTTCCGTTTGCGCGGTCTCGCACGTTTCTGCCGCCGCATCCAGCGTGTACAGCAGCGCCGAGAGAATCTGACTGGTCTCATCGTGCAGTTCACGCGCGATGCGCTTGCGTTCGTCTTCCTGCGCCGATATGACGCGACGCAGCAATTCGCCGCGCAGTTGCTCCTTGCGGCGCAACTCCTGATACAGCCGCGCGTTTTCCACCGCGACGGCGATCTGGCTGCCAATCGCGCTGAGGAGCGAAATCTCCTCCGATCCAAACTCGCGCGGTGTGCGCATGCCCAAACACAACGTGCCGAGCGCGACGTTCTTGGCGATCAGCGGCACATGGATCAGCGACGCCAACGCCTCGCGCTGGAACGCGCCAAACGATCCAGCCCCGGCGCGCGACGGCTGCTGCACCACCACCGCTTCGCCGATTTCCAGCACGCCGCCGCACGCCGTATCGG
>DAIDTM010000312.1 GCA_027457205.1 Anaerolineae bacterium
ATTTGGCGGTCATCGCGGATACCGGCTTTGAAGTCGGCAGCGTCAGCATCATCAAAGGCGGACCGAACACCGCTGCCGCCAAGCCATTCGTGGACTGGATGCTCACCCCAGCCGCCGGCGCGCTCAACGTCAAACTTTCGAACCGTGTCTCCCTCGTCCCCGGCGTAGCGCCCGCTCCTGGCGCGCCGACGCTCGACACCGTCAAGCTGGTGAACTATGACGGCGTGTGGGCGGCGGACAACCAGAAGCGGCTCACGCAACTCTGGCAGACAACGGTCGGGATGTAAATAAAAGATAGTTAGGTGGTTGGGTGGTTGGGTAGTTAGGTTGTTCGGCTGTTCAGAATCAATATCCCAACCACCTAACAACCAAGCCGCCTAACTACCAAATCACTTTACCATCGGACGGAGATTGATGCGCTCCATCTCGCGCGAACCCGCTGTTGTGCTCGTGCTCGCCGTTCTCATCGGCTTGATGTTGATGTTCATCATCTATCCCCAAGTCCAAGTGGTCATTGTGCCCGGACTAGGTGGGTATGTCGATTTTCTGACCGGCCAGACCTGGATCAAACCCCTTTTCAATTCGATCCAAATCATGCTGGCTTCGACGACGACCGCGGTGACGCTGGGCTTCATCTACGCGTACGCGATGGTCTACAGCGATATGCCGTGGAAGCCGTTCTTTCGCCTGGTCGGCATTCTGCCGCTCCTCTCGCCGCCGTTCGTCGTCGCCGCGTCGTACATTTTGCTGTTCGGTCCGCGCGGCGTCATCACATACGGCATTTTCGGTCAGTCGCCGTTGATCCTGGGATTTAGCGGGTTGTGGGGTGTGCAGACGATCGCGTTCTTTCCGTTCGCGTACCAACTGATCGCGGACGTTCTCGCGCGCAGCGATCCGCGCTTGGAGCAAGCCGCGCGTAATCTCGGCGCCGGCACCTGGAACGTCTTTCGCACGATCACGCTGCCGCTCGTGCGCCCCGGTCTCACCGCCGCGATTCTGACGACCGCGATCTACATCCTTGAAGATTTTGGCAATCCGCTGCTCATCGCCGGACAATTCACCGTGCTGCCGTCGCAGGCGTACTCGCTCATCGAAGGTTTCGGCGATTTCACGGGCGCGGCTGCCGTCAGCACCATCCTCCTCGTGCTTGCGCTCGTCCTCTATGTCGCGAAATTGCGCATCGAAGGCAATCGCTCCTACGTGACAATCAGCGGCAGAGCGACGTCGATTCCGCGCCCGCCCGTTCCACGCGCGCTGACCAACGCGTGTTTCATCGCGTGCTCTGCTTTGGCTATCCTCATCCTGATGGTTTATGGGGTCCTCATCGTGAGCGCGCTGACGGTCGCCTTCCCGAACAATTTGACGCTCACGACGAAAAATTTCGAGTACATGGGTTCACATTCGCAATCGCTCATCAACACGCTCGAGTTCGGCGGCATCGCGCGATCATTTGTGCGCTCTTTGCGATGCTCCTCGCGTTTCTCGTGCAACGCAAAGAATGGTACGGTCGCGGCTTGGTGGATTTTGTCGCGATCATGCCGGCGGCGGTGCCGGGGATTTTCTTCGGCATCGGCTACGCGACGGCGTTCAACCAGCACATTTTCGATTGGATCGATCGCGGGATGCTCATTACGATCTCGATGATCTTCTGGAA
>DAIDTM010000313.1 GCA_027457205.1 Anaerolineae bacterium
CGGTCCGGCGCGTCGGGCGCATAGCGCGCGGCGAGCACGCGCGACTGGCGCGCCGGCGTCACCCGGATCGCGCGCGCCGTTTGCGTATCGACAAAAGTGACCGCCGACTTGCCATAGTCCATCAGGTACATCGCGCGCTGACGATATGCCGGCAATGTAACACGCCGTTCGCCGCCGAGCCGGGACAAGCGCTCTGCCCGGTCTGCCGCGAGATCGAAGCCAAACGCGCCGCGCTGACGCGTGGTCTTTTCAAACCTAAACTCTGATTCTCCGAGCGGCGGGGTCTACCGAAGTTTCTTCCACGACCACGCCGCCGAACCTCGCCAAGAGGGACGCGCAGATCACGTCTGCCGTCGTGGGCGCGCAAGGAAACGCGCGCGCCTCCGCATATTTGGAAAGGAGAGGCACAGACCTGACCGATTTTCAGAAACCGGCTAGGTCTGTACGATTGCCAGTCTCTTTTCCGCGACTGGCATTTTTATTTTGTGAAGATTCGTGCGGCGCGCGAATCATCGCGAGGAAGCCCAATGCAAAATCTGAGAACACTTTTGGACGCATCGGCGGAACGCCACCACCAGCACCTGTGCCCGCGCCAGGTGCTCGGCGTGCGAATCGGAATGTACGCGGCGGAACTCTTCGGACTCGATCTACCGCAGACTGACAAACGCCTCTTCGCTTTTGTCGAAACCGATGGCTGCATGGTGGACGGCATCGCGGTCGCCACCGGCTGCGCGCTGGGTCGGCGCACGATGTACCTGATGGACTATGGCAAGTCGGCGGTCACTTTTGTCGATACGCAAACGGCGCGCGCGATCCGGGTGACGCCGGCGCGCCAGTCGCGCGTGCTCGCCGCGCGCTATGCGCCCGACGCGCCGGACCGGTGGCACGCGCAGCTCGCCGCCTATCAGGTGATGCCAAACGACGAATTGTTGGCGGCGCAGCCGGTGACGCTGAACGTCTCACTGACCGCGCTCATCAGCCAGCACGGTCATCGCGTCGTGTGCGAGCGGTGCGGTGAAGACATTATCAACGAGCGCGAGGTACAGACAGACGGAGAGATTCTCTGCCGCGCGTGCGCGCTCGGCGCGTACTACACGGTGAGCACTAGTCACTCGCCAGCCGCCGATGCAACCGCGCACGGCGAACGGCTACTGACTACTGAACACTGACTACTGTTCCCTGGTTGCCAACTATGCAAGATACCTTTGGGCGTACCATCGATTATCTCCGCGTCTCCGTGACCGAGGCGTGCAACTTTCGCTGCATCTACTGCGCGCCGAACGGGCACACCGATCCTGCTGCGTCGCCGCTCAGCGTGGACGAGATCGAGCGCGTTGTGCGCGCGGCGGTCGCGCTCGGCGTGACCAAGATTCGGCTGACCGGCGGCGAGCCGCTCGTCCGACGCGACATCGTAGACATTGTGCGCGCGGTCGCCGCCATCGACGGCGTCCAAGACCTGGCGCTGACGACGAACGGATTTCTGCTGGCGCGGCTCGCGCGCGAACTCGCCGATGCCGGCTTGCGCCGCGTCAACATCTCGCTCGATACGTTGCGCCGCGAACGATTCGCCAAGATCACCGGCGTCGATGCGTTCGACGCGGTGTGGACGGGGATTCGCGCGGCGGCGAAGGCAGAACTCGCGCCGCTCAAGATCAACGTCGTCGCGCTGCGCGGTGTGAACGACGACGAGTTTGCCGATTTTGCGCGGCTGACGGCTGAGCAGCCGTGGCACGTCCGGTTTATCGAGTTGATGCCGGTCGGGACGAGCGCGGCGGCGAGCGATTTCTTTTCGCGCTATTTCATCTCGGCGAGCGACATTCGCGCGCGGCTGCCGGAACTGGACGCGGCGACGGTTCACGGCAACGGTCCAGCGCGCACGTACCGCTTGCCCGGCGCGCCGGGCACTATCGGCTTTATCACGCCGGCGAGCGAGCATTTCTGCAACGCGTGCAACCGCATCCGCGTTACCGCGCGCGGCGCGCTGTGCGCCTGCTTGTTCGGCGAGCGCGGAACGGATGTGCGCGGCGCGCTGTGCGAAGGGGTCAGCGAGTCCGCGCTGCAAGATTTACTCGCGCGCGCGATTGACGACAAGCCAGAGCGGCATCCGTTCGGCGACGACTTTGCGATTGACGCCGGCGCGATGTCAGAGATTGGGGGATAGAAAAGCAGCCCCTCGGATTTCCGAGGGGCTTGGTTATCGAGGTTGCGCCGCCGTTTGCCGACGCGCCGTTCCCTTCCCGCGCCGCGTGCGAACGCGGGGGTTGCAATAGCGCATCGTCGCGATTTAATGTATAATATTGTGCAGAAAGGTGACGGAGGTGATACGATGAGAAGGAACGGGAAGAAAACGCTCACAAGTACAACGGCAACATCGGCGAGTGCGCTGTCATCGCGGCGACGAGCTTCTGCGGCGAAACGTAATCGCTTGATGCTGGGACGCTACATCGTCGCTGACTCTGCCATCTGTCATGGTAAGCCAACATTTCGTGGAACGCGCATTATGGTGTGGCAAGTGTTGGAGATGGTCGGCGAGGGAATGGCTTGGCAAAGCATCGTGGAAGAGTTTGGTGGTAGTATCACCAAAGATGCGGTCGCCGAAGCAGTTCAATTGGCAAGCAAGTCGTATCTACTCAGCCTACCACCACTCGCGCGGACAGACGAGCAAAATTATCCGCGAATAACGCGAATAACGCGAATAAGAACGAAAAAATTAGCGAAGATTCGCGTGATTCGCGGATAAAATGAACGACGGCTGAGGAGTTACAAAATGGGTAGACCTACGCGGTCTTGGTCGCCGCGGCAGCTTGCAAGCCCAGTTCTTCGATGGCGGTCTGACGCATCTTGTACTTTTGAATCTTGCCGGTGATCGTCATCGGGAAACTGTCCACAAACTTGACGTACTTGGGAATCTTGTAGTTGGAAATCTTCCCCTGACAGAACGCGCGAATCTCGTCCTCCGTCGCGACTTGTCCTTCTTTGAGTTTGACCCATGCCGCCACTTCCTCGCCGTACTTTTCGCTCGGCACGCCGATCACTTGCACGTCGGCGATCTTGGGATGCGTGTACAAAAATTCTTCGATCTCGCGCGGGTAGATGTTCTCGCCGCCGCGAATGATCATATCCTTGATGCGCCCGGTGATGTTAAAGTAGCCGTCCGCGTCCATCACTGCCAGATCGCCCGAGTGCAGCCAGCCGTCGGCATCGATGGCGATGCGCGTCGCGTCGGGCATGTTGTAATAACCCTGCATAATCGTAAAGCCGCGCACGCAGTATTCGCCGATCTTGCCCGGCGGCAGCGTTTCGCCGGTCACCGGATCGATCACCTTGCCTTCGAGATTCGGCAGCAGCCGTCCAACGGTCGTGACGCGGCGTTCCAGCGGATCGTCGGTGCGCGTCTGCGTGCTCACCGGCGACGATTCGGTCTGCCCGTACGCAATCGTCATCTCGCGCGCGCCCATCTTGTCGACGACCGCGCGCATCACTTCGATCGGGCACGGCGAACCCGCCATAATGCCGGTCCGCAGACTCGACAAATCGTACTTGGCAAAATCGGGATGGTTCAGTTCGCCGATAAACATGGTCGGCACGCCGTAGAGCGTGGTGCAGTGTTCCGCCTGGACGGCTTCCAAGACTTGCTTGGGATCGTACGTTTCGATGGGCACAAGCGTCGCGCCGCGCGTCAGGCAGCCGAGGTTCGCCATCACGCAGCCGAAGCAGTGGTAGAACGGCACCGGCGCGCAGAGGCGGTCCTTCGGCGTCAGGTTCAGGCAGTCGGTAACGAGGTACGCGTCGCCGATGATATTGCGGTGCGTCAGCATCGCGCCCTTGGGATAACCGGTCGTGCCGGAGGTGTACTGAATATTGATGACATCTTCCGGGTGCGTGTTCGCCTGTGCTTGCCGTAGCGCGTCGTCGCTGACCGCATCGCCCAGCGTGAGCAGTTCGTCCCAGCCGATCATGCCGGGCGGTGTCGCTTCCTTGCCAACGTAGATCACGTGTTTGAGCCGGGGAAAGTGACTCGACGCCAGTTCACCCGGTTTGCTCGTCGCCAGTTCCGGAACGAGGTCGTTGACCATCTGCACATAGTTCGCGTCGCGGTACCCTTTGATGAGCACCAGCGCCTTCGTGTCCGATTGGCGCAGGAGATACTCCAGCTCGTTCGTGCGGTACGATGGATTGACCGTCACCAGCACCGCGCCCATCTTGGCGGTGCCCATCTGCGTGTACAGCCACTCGGGATAATTCGTCGCCCAGATCGCGACGTTGTCGCCCTTCTGAACGCCGAGGCGCATAAAACCTTTGGCGGCGCGATTGCAGACGTCGCGGTACTGCCGGTAATTGAGCCGCAAGCCGCGGTCGACGTAGACGACGGCGTCGTTGTCGCCGAACTCGCGCGCTTGCCGGTCGAGTAGATCGCCAATCGTCGTCGAGAGAAAATCTTTCAGTTCCATCGCGCATTTTCCTCCGACGTTTGGGGCGGGAGCGCCCCGCCCCAAACCAATTTTTTCTCGCGCCGCGCCTATTTCTGCTCCGCGATTTCCGCTTTCATCGCCTGCCAGGCGTGCCGCGCTTCTTCCACCGAGCCCTCGTCTTCGATGGTCGTGATGTCGCCCGGCTCGCGGTCAAGCGCGACGGCTTTCAGGACGCGGCGCATGATCTTGCCGCTGCGCGTCTTGGGCAGCATATTCACGAAATTCAATTCGCCGATGACGGCAACCGGACCCAGCTCGTGCCGCACCGTTTCGAGAATCTCCTGCTTCAGTTGAGCCGACGGCGCGTAGCCCTGTTTGAGCAGGACGAACGCCGAGATGACTGCGCCGCGTAACTCGTCCGGGCGACCGATCACGCCGGATTCGGCGACTGCGGGATGGGTGAGGATCGCCGTCTCCACTTCAATCGTGCCGATGCGGTGCCCGGCGACCTTGATGATCTCGTCCGCGCGACCGGCGAACCAAACATAGCCGTCGTCGTCGATGTGCGCGGAATCGCCGGTGTAATAAACTCCCGGCAGTCTGCCCCAGTAATCTTTGCCGTAACGTTCCGGTTCGCCCCACAGCGCGGGCGTGAGACCGGGGAATGGACGCTTCAAGACCATAATCCCTTTTTCGTTGGGTCCGCACGGCTCGCCTTCCGGCGTGACAACCTGCGCTTCGATGCCGGGCAGCGGAATCGTCGCCGAGCCGGGTTTGATCGGCAGCATACCGAGTCCGTACGGATTGCCGAAGACGGGTCCGCCGGTTTCGGTCTGCCACATGTGATCGATAACCGGGATCTTGTCGTTCAAGATTTTCTTTTGCAGCCATTCCCACGCCGGCGCATTGAGAACCTCGCCCGCGCAAAAGATGCGTTCAAGGTGGCTGTGATCGATTTTCTTCAGCGGCTCGTCGCCGTAGCGCATCAGCAGCCGCACCGCGGTCGGCGAGGTAAAGATACCGGTGACGCGAAATTCTTCGATCGCGGTCGCCCAATTCGTTTCCGGCTTGGGGTAGTCGAGCGCGCCTTCAAACGCCCGCCTCGTCGCGCCGGCGATCAGCGGCGCGTAGACGATGTAACTGTGCCCCACGACCCAGCCAATATCCGAGGTAGACCACCAGACGTCGGTCGGCTTGAGTCCGAACACCCACTTACCCATGCTGTGGATGTGCACCTGATAGCCGCCGTGCGTGTGAATCGCGAGTTTGGGTTTCGCCGTCGTGCCGGAGGTCGCCAGGATGTACGCCGGCTCGTTCGATTCCATCTCGACGTAGTTACCGCTATTGCCGGCGGCGTGAGCCAGAAATTCGTCCCAGGTGATGTCGCGTCCTTTTTGCATTGGGACGGACGCGCCGGTGCGATTCAAGAGGATGACGTGCTGGACATCGTTCGCGCCTTGCAGTGATTCATCGACGATGCCTTTGAGCGGAACGTCCTTGCCCTTGCGATATGTCACGTCCGTGGTGAAGACGAGTTTCGATCCGCTCGCGACCACGCGGTCGCCCAGCGCCTTGCTGCCAAAGCCGGCAAAGACGACGGAGTGCATTGCGCCGATGCGAACTGTCGCGAGCATCAGCATAATCGCTTCGGGGCAGGTGGGCATGTAAATGGTGAGGCGGTCGCCCTTTTGGATGCCCATGCCGCGCAGCGCCGCCGCGATGCGTTCGACCTGGTAGAGCATTTGCGCGTACGTAAAAAGGCGGCGCTCGCCGCGCTCGGTAAAATAGATGAGCGCGGTGTGCCCGCCCCAGCCGCGCTGCACGTGAGCATCCAGCGCGCTGTACGCCAGGTTGGTTTGCCCGCCGACAAACCACTTGAACGTCGGCGGCGTCCAATCCAGGACCTTGTTCCATTTCTGCAACCACGGCAATTGCTCCGCCGCGCGTCCCCAAAATGCTTCGGGGTCTTCTCGGGCGTCATCGACCCAACGCTGAACCACCGGATTCACGAGGTCCATCTGCAATTCTCCTTCCTCAAGAATTGGGAAACTCTATTTCGATTTTGGAAATCGCTCGAGATTTTTTGATGGCGTTCCGAATCTGTTTTACGATTTCATCGTATAGGTATTGCTTTCCTCCGCTTCGCCGGGACTGACGGGCGGCTTGTTCACGTTGAGCGTCAGCACGAGTTCTTTCAATTCTTCCAGGGCGCGGCGAATCTGATCCAATTCTTCCGCGTGCAGACGTTGATAGGATTCCAACTGTTGTTCCAGGCGCAAGACGCGGTAGGCAATATCCGAAGGCGGAATGGAAGACATGCATTCTCCTCTGCGCGATCACAAATCAATGATCGCTTCGATCTGCGTCTCGTCGAGCGAGCGATGGAGGCGAAAGCCCAGTTTCTGGCAGATTCGCAGCATCGCGGTGTTTTCTGTCGCGATGTAGCCGATCACGCGTTTCTGCTTTTCGTCGCGCGCCACATCGAGCAAGCGGTGCAGCAATTCGGTGCCGAGACCGTGTCCCTGGTATTGGTCGTTGACCAAAATCGCGTACTCGGCTTCGTTGCGGCGGTGCATCTTGATCAAACGCCCCACCGCGATGATCTCGCGCTCGCCGTGGTCGGGCTTGGCGCGCTCGACCACCAGCGCCAGTTCGCGGTCGTAATCGTTGAAGCAGGTTTGCGCGAGCCGTTCGTGCGAGACACGTTGGTTCAGCGACAGCACGTGCAAATAGCGCAGATAGACGCTGCGATCCGAAAGGGTGGCGTGGAAGGCGACCATCCGCGGCTCGTCTTCCGGGCGAATCGGGCGAATTGTGACCGGCATTCCCTTCGTCGTCGTCCACGCGCTGACGTACTGCGCCGGGTAGGGGCGAATGACGAGCCGCGGCAATTCCTCCGCGCGCGTCTCTGGTCCGAACACGACGACGCGCGCGTCCAACGCCAGGAGACGCTGGTCGGAAATGTAGAGCGGGTTGATTTCGATTTCCCTGATCCAGCGCTGCTCGACGACGAGCTGACTAAAGCGCGCCAGGAGCTGCTCGAGCGCTGCAAGATCCGCCGGTGGTCTACCGCGCGTGCCTTGCAGCGCTCGATAGATGTGCGCCTGTTCCATCATCCGCCGCGCCAACGTGGTGTTGAGCGGCGGCAGCCCGTACGCGAGATCGTTCAACACGTCGACCATTTGTCCGCCCGCGCCGAAGACGAGGACCGATCCCACTTGCGGATCGATGTTGCTGCCGAGGATGAATTCATATCCCTCGCCGACGATCATCGGTTGGACAGTCACGCCGCGAAAATGTTCGCCGCCGCGTAATTGGATCGCGCGATACGCGTCGCGCACGGCGGCGGCGTTATTCAAATCTAGGATGACGCCGCCCACGTCCATCTTGTGCCCGATCGTTTCGGAATGGAGTTTGAGCACGACCGGATAACCGATTTCCTGTGCAAGCGCGACCGCCGCGTCTTCGTTGGCGGCGACGCGCGTCTCGACGACCGGGATGCGATACGCGGCGAGCAATTGCTTGGACTCGAATTCGGAGAGCAGCGTGCGCCCCGCCGCGCGCGCGGTCTGGATGATCTGCTCCGCGCCGGCGCGATCGGGCGCGCCGTCGTCGTCGGAGGGCAGTGTCGGCGTTTCGTAAATGCCGCGCAGGTTGTAGGTGTAGCGCCACATATAATCGAACATCCGCGCGGCGGTGTCCGGAAATTCAAACGTGGGGATGTTGGCGCGATTGAGCACCGCGTCGCCGGCTTGGACTTGCTGCGCGCCCATCCAACTGGCGATGATCGGTTTGCCAAAGCGCCGCGCGTACGGCGTCAACTCTTCCGCCGTCTTCGTTGGCTCACTGCGCGCCTGCGGACTGAGAATCACGAGGAAACCATTCGTGTCCGCATCTTTCGCGGCGATCTCCAGCGTCTGCGTGTATCGCTCCGGGCTGGCGTCGTCCAGGATGTCGATGGGGTTCGCGTGGCTCCAGTGCGGCGGCAAGAATTGATCGAGAGACTGGCGCGTTTCGGCGGAGAGTTCCGCCAGTTCGCCGCCGTCTGCCACCAGCGCATCGGCTGCCATTACGCCCGGTCCGCCGGCGTTGGTGATGATCGTCAGTTTCGGTCCGAGTGGGCGCGGCTGTTTGTCTAGGACTTCCGCCATCGAAAATAGATCGTCCAGACTGTTGACGCGCAAAACGCCGCAGCGCCGCGCGATAGCGTTGAACACGGCGTCGTTGCACATCAACGCGCCGGTGTGCGACGCCGCCGCACGCGCCGCGGTGGTCGTGCAGCCGGCTTTGAGCACGATGATCGGCTTGGTCAGCGCAGCTTCGCGCGCCGCCGAGAGAAACGACCGGGCATCGCCAATATTTTCCATATAGAGGAGGATGCTCCGCGTCTGTGGATCGTCGCTGAGATAGTAGATCAGTTCGCCCCAGCCCACGTCCAGCATCGAGCCGATGGAGACAAACGAACTAAAGCCGACGTTCTCGCGCTCGCTCCAGTCGAGCACGGCTGCGCCCAGCGCACCGCTCTGACTGACGAACGCCACGTGTCCCCGGCGCGCCATACGTTTCGCGAAAGTGGCGTTGAGTCCGGTCGCCGTGTTCATCACACCGAGCGAGTTGGGACCGATAATCCGCAACGATCCCCGCCGCGCCTGCTCGATGATGTCCGCTTCCAGCTTGGCGCCGGCGGCGTCGGTTTCTCTAAAGCCGGCGGAGAGGATGATCGCGCCTTTCACGCCAACGTCGACGCATTCGCCGATGATGTGCGGCCCGGCAGGCGCAGGGCTGACGATCACCGCCAGGTCGATCGGTTCCGGTGTGGCGGCGATGAGCGGATACGTTTTGATGCCGAGGATGCTGCGCTGCTTTGGGTGAATCGGAAAAACCGTACCGCCAAAAGGATGGTTGACGAGATTCGACAGGACGGTTCGCTCGATGCCTTCGCTTTCGTTCGCGCCGATCACGGCGACGGTTTTCGGCGCAAACAACGCGTCGAGCGCGCGCAGGTCGTACTGGCGAACGTCCTGCGTCGGCGGGAGGAAGGATGTAGTGGTCTCGTCCATAAAATTGGGTTGTTGGGTTCGCGCGGCTCAGGCGGGCGGTTCGGGCGAGGGCGTTTGTAGAATGGCGTCTACGTCCAGTGAGCGAATCGCGTCGATGGCTGCTTCCCATCTGCCCTCGTCGCACAAACCGCCAAGCCCAGCGCGTTCGTAACTCTCCAGCGCCGCGCGAACGCACGCGGCGCGGACCGCCTCGGCGAGGCGGCGTTTTTCGTCAAGGGGCGCAGCATGCTGCGCCCCTCTGGATTCATTCATTCTGTCCAAACTTGGCGATGTCTTCGGGAACTTCGCCCATCTGGGCAACGGCATCCTTGCCTTGCACCATCACGCGAATTTCCTCGACCACCGTTGGATTTGCCAGCGTGGTCACATCGCCCACATCGCGTTGGTTGGAGATGGAGGCGAGCACGCGGCGCATGATCTTGCCGGAGCGCGTCTTGGGCATATCCGGCACGATGTAGACGTGCTTGGGTCGCGCGATCTTGCCGATGATGTCTTCGTTCGCCTTGACGACTTTGGCGACGATTTCCGGGCTGGCTTGAATGCCCGGCTTGAGCGCGATGTAAATCTCCGGGACGCGTCCTCTCAGCTCGTCGGCGACCGGCACCACCGCGGCTTCTGCGACTTCGGGCACGGTCAGGCACGCCGATTCGATTTCCTTGGTGCCCAGGCGGTGACCGGCGACGTTGATCACGTCGTCGATGCGACCCAGAATGCGATAGTACTTGTCGGCGGCTTGCACCGCGCCGTCGCCCGCCATGTAGGGCCAGTCGCGCCAGTCCGTGCTCTTGGGATTCTTGTTGTAGCGCGCATAGTACGTGCGGACGTAGCGGTCCGGATCGCCCCAGATGGTCTGCATGATGCCGGGCCACGGATTGCGGATGCAGATGTTGCCGGCTTTGCCGGAACCCGCCGGCACTTCTTCGCCGTCTTCGTCCAAGATGACCGGATGGATTCCCGGCGCGCCGGGTCCGGCGCTCCCGGGTTTCATCTGATGAACTGCGGGCGTCGTCGTGCAGAGAAAGCCGCCGTTTTCAGTTTGCCACCACGTGTCCACGATGACCGCCTCGTCTTTGCCGACGGTGTGATAGTACCACCGCCATACGTCCGGCTCGATCGGCTCGCCCACAGTCGTCATGTGCTTAAAGTGATAGTTGTACTTGGCTGGCTCATCGGGTCCCAGTTTTCGCAGCATGCGGATCGAGGTCGGCGCGGTGTGGAGGATGTTGACGCCGAGCCGCTCCGCGATGCGCCAGGGACGACCGGCGTCCGGGTAGGTGGGTGTCCCTTCGTAGACGACGCTCGTTGCCGCCAGCGAGAGCGGACCATAGACGATGTACGAGTGACCGGTGATCCAGCCGATGTCCGCCATGCACCAGTAGGTATCTTCGGGATGAATGTCCTGAATGTACTTGGCGGTGCCGGTGACGTATGCCAGATAACCGCCGGTGCTGTGCTGAATCCCCTTGGGCTTGCCGGTAGTGCCGCTGGTGTACATCAGGAAGAGTGGCGCGGTCGAGTCCATCGGTACGGGATCGACTTTCTTGCCCTGGTACTTTTTCAGCAGGTCGTTCATAAAGAAATCGCGACCCTCGACCATCGGCGTCTTGGAGCCGTACTTGCCGGGATACCGCTGCCACACCAGCACCTTGTCGACGTGCTGCCCCATCTCTTCCGCCGTCTGCACGGCGATATCGGCGTTCGCTTTGTGATCGACCAACGTGCCGGCGCGCCAGTAACTGTCGATCGTGACGAGGACGTGACTGCCCGAGTCCTGGATGCGCGTGCCGCACGCTTGACCGCTGAATCCGCCAAACACTTCCGAGTGGATGACGCCCAGCCGGGCGCACGCCAGCATCGTGATGGGCAGCTCGGGAGTCATCGGCAGATGGAACGTGACGCGGTCGCCGGCTTTCAGCCCGACGTAATCGCGAAGCATCGCGGCAACTTCGTTGACGCGGTAGTACAGCTCCTGGTACGTGATGGCTACCGGGTCTTCGTTCTCCGGCTCGCCCACGAAGATGATCGCCGCTTTGTTGCGGTACTTGGCTAGGTGGCGATCGACGCAATTGTAGCTGGCGTTGATCTTGCCGCCGGTGAACCACTTCCAGAAGGGCGCGTTACTGGTATCCAGCACCGTGTGGTACGGCTCGAACCAGCTGACCATGTCCGCATATTCTTTGAAGCAGTCCGGAAACTTGTCCAGCCCGAATCGCTCCAGAATCTTGGAGTCCGGCATATTTGCCTGTGCGATGAACTTTTGGGGAGGATTAAAGTACTCTTCTTCCCGCCAGTGCACGGCAATCTGCGCTTCGCTGACCTCGGTCATTTCCTTCTTTTCAGGCGCGTTTGCCATAGAATTTCCTCCTTCAGAGAAATACTCAACCTCGAACAGTTCGCGCCGGGATGCGCCGGCGCGTGAACATCCATCCATCAGCGATTCTTCGAGCGCGGCATAATTGTACTACCAATTGGCTGGCTTGCCAAGCGGCATGCGCCAATCTCGCTCCTCCATTCCTCGCGTCGACGGAGTTGGGAGTTCGGCGCGACGCGTGGGTTCAACGCCTGACCGCAGACAGACAACGCGCGTGCGCGGCGATTGGGCGTCCGCGCACGCGCTTGCATCAATACGATCTAGGCTTTCAAAATCGGGTTGCCCAGCGGCACGACGACTCGCCCGAATGTGGCATTCGTCACCTCGGCGAAAGAGGTGTAGAGCGCGGCGATGCCCGTCAGGATGCCGAGATAGCCGCCCAGGGTGCCGGTACCCATCCCAAACTCCCCGCCGGCAAGCAGGAAGAAGGTGATCCACAGCAAGAGGAAGATCACCCACAATGCCAGATTGGTGCGGAAAGTGGCGACCCACATATAGAGCGTAAAGACGCCCCACATGAACAGCGAGAAACCAACGCCGGCGCCTGACGATGCTTTCATCAAGTTTGCGCCGCTCGCCCAGAAGAGGAACGTGAACCACAACCAGAACGCTCCGTACGCCGAAAACGCAACCATTCCAAACGTATTGCCATTTTTGAATTCATACGCGCCGACCAGCAACTGCGTCAGCCCGCCGAACGCAAACGCGAGCGCCAGCACTGCCGGCAAGGCATCGCCGGGCAACAAGCCCGCATTGATCGCGCTCAATACAACAGTCGTGACTCCAAAGGCAGCAAGTCCCAGCGGCGCAGGATTTGCCGACTTGACGGTTTGATCTGCCATGATCAATTCACCTCCGGAAGATTTTTCGTTCTTGGGGTTGCACGGTCGATTCAGCCCGGCGACGGCTTAATTCACCAAGATAAGCCCTCTCCTCCTCCACAAGAGAACTCACCACGCCAACGGCGTCGGTTTTGATTCGCCGGTCCGCTGCGCCTGGTTGTCTTTGGAATGCAAAACGCCGCTGTCTAGCCCCAGAAAACAAAAACCGACCCCACGACAATGAGTTGGTCGGTCGGAAAAAATAGCATCCTTGCATTTCCCCCCGCTGGGCTACGGCGACGACGCCACGTTCTCATTTGCAAATCGGCACAATCAGAACGTTACACACAAGGCGGATTCTATCACAAGGAGTCAGGTGAAGCGACGTGCAAAAGGGTCAACGCGGAGCGCGAACGTATCAACAAAATTAAAGTCGCGTTAAAATCTTGCGAGGACAATCGCTTGTGTCTGCCGGCACAAGCCGGGGAATATTTGCAATGGGTGGGACAACAGACCTCCCGTCGGTCACATCGATCCTGGGAGGTTGAGCTGCTACAAAAGCCCGCGCTTGCCGGCTTCCGCCACGGCTTGGGCGCGGTTGGCGACGCCCATCTTTTCGAGAATATCTTGCACTTTGCGCTTGACGGTGACTTCGCTCCAGTACAGTTTCTCTGCAATTTCCTTGTTCGTCGCGCCGTCGGCGATCATCCGCAGCACCTGAAGCTCCTGATCGGTCAAGCCGGAATCCGCGCGCGTTTTTTCTTTTGCCAGGTCTTGAAACTCGCGCATCACCTTGCTGACCAGCGAGGGGCTGAGCAGCCGCTCGCCGCGCCCCACCTGCCGGATGGAGGAGGCGAGCACTTCATTCGACGCGCTCTTGAGCAGGTAGCCCTCAGCCCCGGCGCGGAGCGCGCCGAAGAGAAACTCTTCGTCGTCGTAAGTGCTGAGCAGAATCACCTTGACGTCCGGATGCTCGCGTTTCAACCGCTGCGTGATCTCGATGCCGTTCTGACCCGGCATCCGAATGTCCAGTAGGACAATGTCCGGCTTGAGCGCGTCGAGATTCGCAAAAAGGCTGGACGCGCCGTCCGCTTCGCCAACAACTTGAATGTCCGCGTGGTTCGCCAGGACGCTGCGCACGCCCTGCCGCACGATGGGATGATCGTCTACGATGAGCACGCGAATCGAATCCACCGATTCAACTCTCCCATTGAAGCTTACGCATGATTCACGCCTCGCGTTTTTCGAACGGCGCATTCACGATCACACGCGTCCCTTCGCCGACGCGCGACCAGAGTTCCAGCGCGCCGCCGATGCTCTCGGCGCGCTCGCGCATACCGATCAGTCCGAGGTGCGTGCGCGTTTCCTGACTGACTTCGGACAGATCGAAACCGATGCCGTTATCCACGATTTCCATGTGCAGGTCGCGCACGCCCCAGGCGACGCGGATGAACACGTACTTGGCGTGCGCGTGCGTTTCGATATTGTTCAGCGCTTCCTGCGCGATGCGAAAGATCGCCACCTCGGCGTCGGGGTTGAACCGCTGCGGCGCGCCGTCGATCCGCAGGTCGCACTGAATATTCGACACGCGCTGCAAGCTCGCCGCGCATTCGCGGAGCGCCGGCACCAGCCCGTGCGTGTCCAGCGTGACCGGGCGCAGGTTGTAGATCGCGCCGCGCATCTCGGATTCGATCTGCCGCAAAAGTCCCTGCGCGTCCGCGAGGCGCGCCGCGCTCGTTTCCGGATGCGTCATCAGCGCGTCGCGCGCGGCTTGCGTCTCGAACAGCGCGCCGATGATGAGCTGCTGCACGCCGTCGTGCAAATCGTGCGCGATGCGCGCGCGGGTCTTTTCCTCGACGCGTCGCTCTTCGACGAGCACCTGCTGCAGTTCGTCCGCCTTGTTGACCAGTTCCTCTTTCGCCGAGAGCAGCTCACGCGTGCGCTCGCTCACGCGCGCTTCCAGTTGCTGGTTCAGCGCTTTTAGCTGCGCGTGCAGCCGGGCTTTTTCGATGGCGACGCCAACCTGGTAGCCGATCGCGGTGAGCAGCGTACGGTCGGCGGCATCGAATTTGCGCGGCTGCCGGCTGGCGACGTGAATCGAGCCGACGACGCGTTCGTGCGTCCGCACCGGCACGCTCAGCACCGAGCGAAATTGTTCGCACGCGCACGCCGCCCGTTCCAGGCGCGGCACGCGGTCGAGGTCTTCGACCGCGATCAATTCACCGCGCTGCGCCGCCTTGCCGCAAATGCACTGCCCCAGCGGGACAATCGATTCCGTGGCGACAAACTCCGCCGAGACGCCGCGGGAGGTGTGCAGCACCAGTTGCCCATTTTCGATCAAACGGACCTCGCCGGACTCGAGGCGCATCGTGTCTAGCACGTAATCGATTGTGCGGTTCAGCACCTCTTCCAATTCCAGCGATTGGTTGACCGCTTCGCCAATCGTGTTCAAGGCGATGAGTTGTTGGCGCTGGCGCTCGCGTTCCTGCTCCGCGTGTTCGCGGGCGGTCGCCGCGCGTGTCGCATAGGTCAGCGTGAGGAAGGTCAGCGCCGGTCCCGCCACGCCGAGGAGCGCGAACCCGATCAGTACGCGGCTAGACCAGAGCGGTCTGCCGTCGCGCAAAACATTTTCCCAGAGCGTGTATCCAAAACCGAGCGCGCTGAGAAAGATCGGAATGAGCCACCGGCGTAAAGCGACCAGGCGAGCGAAGCGAGTCGTCGATGGATTAGCTAAAGCCATCAACGCCTCGCGGCAAATCGAAGGGGTATGTCAACGCCGCATCATCGCGTGGGTAAGGCAATGGATGCGCGTCCATATCGGATGAATTGTATAATACGGGGTGGTCGGGCATCTTTGCCGTCTCACTTTCTAGGAGCGGAACCAGCCAGAGTATAGCACACGCGCCAAGCAAAATCAAATAACGATTTGACATCCCTCTGCGCTCATACTACAATCGGGCGCGAGGCGCAGAATGTCCCATCCACTCGATTCGTTTTCTCCGCCCGTCCGAACCTGGTTTCAGGAAACATTTGGCGAACCAACGCCGCCGCAGGCGCAGGGCTGGCTGCCGATTCAACGCGGCGAGCACACGCTCATCCTCGCGCCGACCGGCTCCGGCAAAACGCTTGCCGCGTTTCTGTGGGGGATCGACGCGCTCTACAGAGACGTCAGATCACAGACCGCAGACGACAGACCAACCACGCGACTACACGACCATGCGACTACGCGACTAGTTTACGTCTCTCCGCTCAAAGCATTGAACAACGACATCGAACGCAACCTGCGCGCGCCGCTCGACGGCATCCGCGCGACCGCCGAACGGCTCGGCGATCATCTGCCCGCGCTGCGCGTCGCCGTCCGCACCGGCGATACGCCCGCCAGCGGGCGCGCGCCGATGCTGAAAACGCCGCCGCACATTCTCATTACCACGCCGGAATCGCTCTACCTGATGCTGACCAGTCCGCGCGCGCGCGAAATGTTCCGCACCACGCATACCGTCATTGTCGACGAAATCCATACACTGGTTGGCAACAAGCGCGGCGCGCATCTCGCGCTTTCGCTCGAACGCCTCGAGCATCTGGCAACCGACCGCGTCCAGCGCATCGGCTTGTCCGCGACGATCCAGCCGCTGGAAGAAGCCGCGCGGTTTCTGGGAGGACAGTCGTCAGATCAAACAGCGCCCAACCACCCAACGACCCAACCACCTAACTACCGTCCTGTGACAATTGTCAACGCCGGCTACAAAAAGCCGCTCGATCTGCGCGTCGTCACCGTCGTCGACGATTTTCGCAATCTGCCCGGCGAAACGATTTGGCCCCTCATCGTGCCGCAAGTTCTCAACGACATCCGCCAGCATCACACGACGCTCGTCTTCACCAATAATCGTCGGCTCGCGGAACGCACCGCCGATCGGCTCAACGCGCAGTTCGCCGCCGAACAATCGGAGGAAATCGAACCCGGCTCGACGGAGGCGCTCGCGCCCGGCGGCGTCGCGCGCGATCGCGGCATCTTTGCGATTGGCGCGGAAGGAATCTTCCGCGCGCATCACGGTTCGATGTCGAAAGAGTCGCGGCGCAAGACGGAAGAGGACTTGAAAGCCGGCAAGTTGCCCGCGCTCGTCGGCACCAGCTCGCTCGAACTCGGCATCGACATCGGCGCGGTCGATTTGGTCGTGCAATTGCAATCGCCCAAGAGCGTCGCACAGGGCTTGCAGCGCGTCGGTCGGTCCGGGCATATCGTCGGCGAGACAAGCGTCGGCAGAATTTACGCGACGTTCCGCGAAGATTTGGTCGAAGCCGCGGCAATCGCGCGCGGGATGCTCGACGGCGATGTCGAGCCGACGTACACGCCGCAAAACCCGCTCGACGTGCTGGCGCAGCAGATCGTCGCGATGGTCGCGTGCGAAGCGTGGTCGGTCGACGCGCTGTACGATCTCGTGCGGCAGGCGTACCCGTACCGCGACTTGTCGCGCGAGTCGTTTTATGGTGTGCTCGAAATGTTGTCCGGCAAGTACGAGCGCGTGCGCGCCAAGATTTCCTGGGATCGCGTCAACAACAAACTCGCCGCGCTGCCGGGCACGCGCCTGCTCGCGACGATGAACGCCGGCACGATCTCCAACGCCGGCGCGTTCGGTGTTTACCTCGGCGACAACAAGACCAAAGTCGGCGAGCTCGACGAGGAATTTATTTTCGAGACGCGCGTCGGCGACGCGTTCCTGCTGGGCAGTCACGTCTGGCGCGTGCGCGACATCAAAGACGACCGCATCCTCGTCGACGACGCCGCGGGCGCGACGCCGCGGATGCCGTTCTGGAATGGCGATTACCCGTGGCGACCGTACGAACTGGGCGCGCGCATCGGCAAATTCCGGCGCGAGGTCGCGGAACGCGTAGGGGCAATTCGTGAATCGCCCCAACAAATCGAACCATGGCTCCAGCGCGAATACGCGCTCGATGAAAAATCCGCGCGCAATCTGGTCGAGTACGTGCAACGCCAGTTCGAGGCGACCGGCGTCGTGGCGTCCGACACCACCATTGTCGTCGAATCGTTCCAGGACGCGATTGGCGAGCCGCGCCTTGTCATTCATTCGCCGTTCGGCGGACGCGTCAACGGCGCGTGGGCGCTTGCGCTCTCCAGCGCGCTGCGCGAACGTTTCGGTGCGGAGGTCGAGACACAGACGAACGACGATGGCATCCTGTTTCGTTTTCCGCAGACCGCCGCGCCGCCGATTGACCTCATCCAAAAGATGACGCCCGCCGACGCGCGCGAAAGAATTTTGCGCGAGTTGCCCGGGTCGGCAGTCTTCGGCGCGCACTTTCGAATGAACGCGGCGCGCGCACTGCTGCTACCCAAAGCGCGCGGCAAAAAGCGCACGCCGTTCTGGTTGCAGCGACTCAAAGCCAAAGACCTGCTCGCGTCCGTTTCCGCGTACGACGACTTTCCCATCCTCGCGGAAACGTACCGCGATGTGCTGCGCGATGTGTTCGATCTGCCGCACCTCGAAGAGCTTCTCTCACGCATCCAGTCCGGCGAGATTCGCGTCGCGCCGATCGAGACCGTCGTGCCGTCGCCGGTCGCGTCCGGCTTGCTGTTCAATTTCGTCAGCGTCTATATGTACGAGTGGGACGCGCCAAAAGCCGAAAAACAATTGCAGCAACTCTCGCTTCGCCGCGACGTGCTGGAGGATTTGCTGCAAGGCGTCGAACTGCGCGATCTATTCAAGCCAGAAGCGATTGCGGAAATGGAACAGCGCGCGCAGCACAACGCGCCGGGCTACCAGGCGCGCAGCGCGGAAGAACTCGCGGTCATCCTGCGCGACCTCGGCGATCTGTCGGCTGACGAAATTGTCGCGCGCTGCGCCGGCGACGGCGCAGCGTGGCTGGCGCAACTGTCCGCGCAAAATCGTGTGGCTGAAACGCTGATACCGACGCGGCGCGGCATCGCGGCGCGCTGGGCGCCGGCGGAATTGGTCGACGAATACCGCGCCGCGTTCGGCATCGCCAAGT
>DAIDTM010000314.1 GCA_027457205.1 Anaerolineae bacterium
ACGCAGGACGACCCGAACCAAGTCACCGGCGCGATGGTGACGCGCGCCGCGCGAGACGGCGACGCGCTCGCGCTGGAATTGTTGGAACGCGCCGGTATGTACATCGGGATGGGAATGGCGAATCTGCTTCAGATTCTCGACACGCAGCTGTTTGTGCTAGGCGGCAGCGTGGCAGCCAACGCGTGGGACTTGATCTATCCGTCCATGCTTGCCGAATTGGACAAGCGCGCGATGCCGTCGATGCGCCCCGGCGTGCGGATCGTCCAAGCGCAGCTGGGCGGCGACGTGGTCTTGCTCGGCGCGGCGGCGCTGGCGATTAACGGCGCGGATTCCAATGCCTGACCCCGATTTGTCGGTCGTCGTCGTCAGTTACAATGTCAGAGATTTGCTGGCGCAATGCCTCCAGTCAGTGGGTAGTGGCGAATGGACAGTGGGCAGTAGTACGCTACCCGCTACCCACTGCCCACTATCCACTGAAGTTTTTGTCGTCGATAACGCCTCTGCGGATGGCAGCGCGGCGATGGTGCGTGAGCGATTCCCGGCGGTGCGCTTGATCGAGAACGCCGAAAACCGCGGCTTTGCGGCGGCGAACAATCAAGCTTTTGCCGAAGCGCGCGGCCGCTACGTCTTGATGCTCAACCCCGATACGCAAGCGCGCCCGGGCGCGTTGGAAACGCTGGTCCAATTTATGGACGCGCACGCTTCGCGGCGCGCCGGCGCGTGCGGCGGCAAGTTGCTCTATGGCGACGGTTCGCTGCAACATTCCGCGTTCGCGTTTCCAACGCTGGCGCAAATCTTCCTCGATTTTTTCCCACTCAACTGGCGTCTGACTGATTCGCGGCTCAACGGTCGCTATCCGCGCGCGCGGTACAAACGCGGCGAGCCGTTCCTCGTCGATCATCCGCTCGGCGCGGACTTGATGGTGCGGCGCGAAATCGCGCAGCAGGTGGGCTGGCTGGACGACCGGTTCTTCATCTACTGCGAGGAAATCGATTGGTGTATGCGGATCAAACGCGCCGGCTGGCAAATCTGGTGTGTGCCGTCGGCGGAGATCGTCCATCACGAAGCGCGGAGCAGCCGCCAGTTCCGCGACGCGATGTTCGTCGAGTTGTGGCGCGCGCGTTTTCGCCTGTTCGACAAGCACTATTCGCCGGCGTTCCGCTGGGCGGCGCGGCAGATCGTGCGCGCGGGGCTGTGGAACGCCGCGCGTCAAGCGCGCGCAGCTGCGCGGGCAGGCGTGGTTACCCAAGACGAACTGGAAAAGCGACTGGCGGCATATTCCCAGGTTCAGACTCTCATGCAAGAACGTTCAGGCGTTTGAACGTTCAACCGTTGTAGCGGAAATGGTTCTTTCGATCATCATCCTTACGCGCAATGAAGAAAAACATATTCGCGATTGCCTCGCTTCGGTGCGCGATTTTGCGGATGACCTGTTGGTGCTGGATTCCGGCAGCACAGACCGCACCGTCGAGCTAGCGCGCCAAGCCAACGCGCGCGTTGAGTCTCGCGCGTTCGACAACTATCCAGCGCAGCGCAACGCTGCCATCGACCTTGCGCGCGGCGATTGGATTTTCTTTATCGACGCGGACGAGCGCGCCACGCCGGCGCTGGGGCGGGAGATACGGGCAGTGATCAGCGAACAGTGGGCAGTGAACAGTGATCTCTCACCATCTGCCATCCGCCATCCGCCATTTGCCGGCTTTTGGATTCCGCGCCGCAACATCATCTTCGGTAAGGAAATTCGGCACACCGGCTGGTCGCCGGACTATCAGCCGCGCGTGCTCCGCAAGGGCAGGGCGCGCTTCGACCCAGCGCGTGAAGTGCACGAGTTGGTTCTGTGGGACGGCGAGGTCGGCTATCTGCGCGAGCCATTGATCCATTACAACTACGAGACTCTCGCGCAGTTCCGCGAAAAGCAGCTCAAGTACACGCGTTACGAGGCGCGGGTGTGGTACAACGAAGGCAAACGCGCGCGCTGGCGCGGGTTCATCGGTCAGCCGCTGCGCGAATTCTTTCGCCGCTGCCTCGTGCTGCAGGGCTGGCTCGACGGCGGGCACGGCGTGCTGCTTAGCGCGCTGATGGCGTACTATGCGTTTGTGCGGCAGCGGATGTTGTGGGAGATGGAACGGCGTGTTTGACGCGCTGTGACCGCGGTGCTATACTCCAACTCAATATGGGGCAAGACGTTCTCGTTCTCAATCAAAACTACGAGCCACTGAACGTGTGCCAGACGCAGCGCGCGGTGGTGCTTCTCATCAGCGGCAAAGCCGAAATCGTAGTGAACAGCCGCGGCTATATTCGCACGCCGAGCGCGCAGTTTCCGCGTCCCTCGGTGATTCGGCTGGCGCATCAGGTGCGCCGTGAGCGCCCGCGCGTGAAATTGTCGCGCCGCGCGATCTTTCGCCGCGATCATTTCACCTGCCAGTACTGCGGCATCCAATCGAACCATCTCACGATCGATCACATCATCCCGCGCCATCGCGGCGGCAAGCATACATGGGAGAACGTTGTCAGCGCGTGCCCGTCGTGCAATCGGCACAAAGGCGGCAAGATGCTGGAAGAAGCGCACATGGCGCTGCGCCATCCCGCCGCCGAACCCAGCGCGTCGACGTATTCGCTTTTTGGGCATTACCTCACCGAATACCGCGACTGGGAGCCGTTCATTGCGGCATAAACGCCCGCCGACGAGGCGGGCGTTTAATTTGTTACAACCTCTGGGTCTTGTTCTGCGACCGTTTCCTCTGGCTCGTCTTCTTCCATCGGCTCGATGATTTCCCAGACCATTACCGGGTCGGTGCGCCGGCGCAGACGCACCGGATTGACCTCGCGCGTTTCAAAATCGCTGCCAACGTGCTCGCGCGTCGCTTGATCGATAAAGATGCCTCGATCCATCTTCATCGCCATGCGCTCTGCCATCGCGACCACTTCGCCCAGGATGGTGTACTCTTCGCGCGGCGATGCGCCGATGTGGCCGGCGAACACACTGCCAGTGCCAATGCCGATGCCGACCTGGATCGCCGTCTCCTTCGGCTGCTTGGCGCGAATCGCGGCAACGTCGTGCCGAATTTCGATTGCCGCGCGCACCGCGCGATGCGCGTGATCGATTTGATCGAGCGGCAGGTTCCAGACCGCGATGATCGTATCGCCAGTGTGTTTGGAGAGCGAGCCGCCGTGCCGAAAGACCGCTCCGACAATGGCGGTCATATATTGATTGAGCAGGCGCACCGCTGCCGCCGGGGTCAGCGACTCCGTCAGCGGTCCGAATTCGCGCAAGTCGACGTACATCACCGACACATCGCGCCGCGCGCCTTCCAACGGCAGCGCGCCGCGTTCGAAATTGCTCAGCACCTGATCGACCGCGTCCGGCGAAACGTAGCGGCGGAACAAGCGTCCCAGAAACGCGCGCGGTCGCTCTTCGGAAAAATATCGAAACGCCATAGTGCTGGCGGAGGTGAGCAGCAGCGCGAGCACCGGGTAGAGTGGTTGAACGATGACGCCTTCGCTGAATTTTTGAAACGCGTAACTCAGGTACATCGCCAAGTAGAGCAGCGTAAGCCCAATCGCCGAAACGAGTCGGACGTGCGGAAGCGTTGCGCCGGCGAGGAGCGCGACGAGGAAGATAACGAGGATTTGCGTCAGACGATCCTGTTCGATCAGCAAGTGATTGCCCAGAATCGTCTCAATCAGGTCCGCCTGGATTTCCACCGGGTACGCCGGGCGGCTGCCGAGCGAGAGCGGCGTTTGAAATGTCTCTTGCGTCGCGGAACCCATCGCGCCGACGAGAACGATCTTGTCGCGCAGTGAGTCAGGGTTGGCGCGTCCGTGCAGCACGCTGGCGGCAGAAATCACGTGCTCGTTGCCCCAGCTCACAAAGTTCAGCCGCATCTGTCCCTGCGAGTCGACCGGGAGATTCGTCGATCCGAAGGCGACCAAGTTGTTCGCCGACGCGCGCGCAAGCGTATCGTTTGGCTGGGTCTGCCACGCGGCAATGCCGAAGGCGGAGTAGCGCTGGTCGGACGCGTCGATGGCGACCGCCACGCGGCGCAGCACGCCATCCGGGTCGGGCTTGAGCATTGTGTGCCCGAGGAGCGTGTTGACCGTTTGCAGCGCCGGCGCGGGCTTGAGACCGACGCTAAAGCGGGGAAAGAAACCTTGACTCGGCTGAATGCGCGTCGCTTCTACGCCCAAAATCGGTTGGATGACGCGCGGCGCGCCGGCGAGCGCCTGCGCGAGCGCGGCGTCGTCGTTGGAGGGATCGGGCAGAACGAGATCGAGCGCGACCACGCGCGGCTGCGCCTGATCGATGGTACGAATCAAGTCCGCGAGCGTCGCCCGCGACCAGGGCCACGCGCCAACGCTTTTCAGACTGGCGTCGTCGATGCTGACGATAACGACTTGACCGCTGGGCGCGAAGGGCTGGTAGACAAAATCGGACAGACGCGACTGGGAGGAATCGAATAAACCGAAAAAGATGCTTGCCGAAACGAGCAAGCCCGCGCCGAGCGCGAGGGAACTGCCCACCTGCAGGCGGCGTTGAATCCGCGGGTCATGCACGCGGCGAGAAATACCGGCTCGAATTCTTGCAAGGACGCGTCTCAGCGCGGATGATCCAGTGCCCAAGATTTTATTTTCTCATAGCCGCTGGCAATGAGTTCTTCTAATTGGGCAGCGGTCTCCTGATATTCGGCGAGCGTTCCGCCGTACGGATCGCTCACATCAAAAACGCGGTCTTTCAGTTCGCTCATCAAGTGGAGCTTGGGGCGGCACTCGGGGAATTCGGCGACGAGCGCATCGCGGTGGCTACGCGTCATGACGATCACCACGTCGGCATCGGCGAGGTCTTGCCGCGTGACAGTGTGCCCGCGGTGACCCGAGAGGTCGATGCCCCGCGCTGCCATCACACTCAACGCGTGTCCTGAAGCGGGTTGATTTTCCATCGCCCAGGTACCAGCGGAACGCGCGATCATCTGGTCGCTGTCGCCCTCGCGCTGCGCTTGGGCGTTCAATAGTGCGGTTGCCATGGGGGACCGGCAGACGTTGCCGGTGCAAACGAAGAGGACGATGCGCGGTGTCATTGTTCGGAGTCGAGTAAGAGGTATTCCAGTTCCTGCAGGCGCACGATCTGGTCGTCGTTCAGACCCGTCTCCGATTCGAGACCCAGCAGGTCGAGCATTTCGTCGTCGAGACGGTCGAACTCGGACTGGCTCAGCCGCGGACGCCCCGTGCCGTAGAGCGCGTGTCGCTCCAAGTACTCGACGTACTCTTCCGAGTACGCCGCGCGTGGGGGCGCGGATACCGTGGATTTCTTTGCGGGCGTCGCTTGGCGCGCGGTCGGCTTGGTCTTGGTCGTTTTCTTTTTTGTGGAGGGCTTTGCCTTGGGCATCTCTTCTAGTTTCTCCCAGTGGTCGACAGGGCTTGCATCATCTCTCCGACAATTATACCACAATCGGTATGGAAAGAGTCAATCGGTTTTTGGGTTTGCGGCTTCAACGAGCGCGTACATTCCGCCGGACACAAGCGAATGTCCGCCCAGCAGAATCGGGATCGGGGCTTGGCGCGCGGCGAAAGTGAACTCGCGGATGAATGGGTCGTCGATCGCGTCGGCTCGCAGCAGATCGGAATTGAATCGATCGCGCGCGGGCGGCTGGAGGTGTTGGTGCGCGAACAGCACGCGCGAGTCGAGGATGGCGGCGTCCGCGAGCCGCGCGAGCGCGGCGAAGAAATAGCGCATCCCGGCGCGCTCCAAATAGAATCCGAGCAGCGCGCGCACCTCGCCGCGCGCATCGCGTCCGCTGGCGCGCATCCCGCGCTCTTCGCTCACGATGCGCCATTGGCAGCGCGTGGCGCGCTCGAGTAAGAGTGCCATCGAAGCCGACACGCGTCCGGCGATGAGCAGCGTGGCGTTGCGGTTACCCAAGAGCGACAGGACGGTTTCGGCGCGCGTCGTTTCCAGTCGCGCGCGGTTCAACTCATCGCGCAGGCGCGGACCGACGGACGGATGAAACGCAATCGTCAGCAGGTCGGTCGGCGTATCGATGTCCAGCTGCGTTGCCGCGTTCTTCGGCAGCGCGGCGATTTGCAGCCCGGCGCGTTCGCCCAGCCGGAACGCGAGATCGTTATCGAGCTCCGGCGGCTCGATGCGCCGCAGCGCGCTGCCGGGCGACCACGCGGCGAAATCGCACGAATAGTAATTGTTCGTGACGACGACGTTCGACTGTTGCAGTACGCGTTGCGCGACGGCGCGCCACTCGTCCGTGCTCATCAGCGCGCCGCTGCCGCCGCCGATGTAAAGCGGCGCATCGGCGCGGTGTTTGTCCACCAGCGCGGCGAGGCGTTGCCCCCAATGAAAGCCCTCGCCCGACGGATCGACCTCAACCCGCGCGCCGAGCGCGGCAGCGCGTTCGGCAAAATCGCGGTTCGCCGTCGCGACGACCATCGTGGCGATTTCGGGAATCGCACGGACGCGTTCCAGCGTATCGAGCGACGCGGCGATCTGCGCGTCGGCGACCAACCGCTCCACGTCGTTGTCGGCGGTGCCTTTCACGAAGAGAAAAAGAGTTGCGTGCGACAAATCGGTCTCCATTGAAAATGCTTTCATCCACGAAGGAGCACCAAGAGAAACCTTACCTACTGCCGTGTGGTACGTCTTCTCGGAATGACAACCAAGAAATTCAAGGGGGTTAGGGATGTGATTCCCTAACCCCCCGTAGCGTCATCGCAATGTGGTCCTATTCTTTTTCAGGCTCGATCAACCCGTAGTTTCCATCGTTACGCCGGTAGAGCACGTTGATTGTGCCGCGTTCCCGGTGGGTGAATACGAAGAAGCTGTGTCCGAGTAGTTCCATCTGTTCAATCGCTTCCTCCTCTGTCATCGGTCGAGTGCGAAATCGTTTCATCCGGACAATGCGCGGACTGACGTCTTTGGTCTCGACTTCGGTTTCGGCGGGCGCGGCGCGCTCGGCTTGCGCTCGTCCGCGATAGTGCTTGCCTTTGTACCGTGCGATCTGTTTCTCCAGTTTCTCCATCACGATGTCCACGGCGGCGCCAAAGTCCGCCGCGCGTTCTTCGCCGCGCAGAATCGTGCCGTTCGTGCGCAGCGTAACCTGCACGACCTCGCGCTGCGCGGCGGATTTGGTTTTTTCGAGGGCGAATTCCACGCGCGCTTCGGTCAGCGCCGGTAGATAGCGGTCCAACTTGCCGATTTTCTTTTCGACATACTCCTTGAGCCCTTCGGAGACTTCGAGATTTTTGCCACTGACGATCAGATTCATCGTGTCCTCCTTTACTCAAGTTTGGCGCAGAGACTGTGAGTCTC
>DAIDTM010000315.1 GCA_027457205.1 Anaerolineae bacterium
CTGCACCATTCCCCAGCGCGAGCATCGCCGCGACGGTCGGTTCGACGTACGAGACGCCGCGCGCGCGATAACCCCAGCCGCCATCGGCATTTTGTGATTGCGCCAAAAATTCTTTCGCAGAGGTCATTGTTCCCAGCGTACCACGCCGCATCCCGGTTGTCAAGAGGAAAAAGGGGCTAAATTGACTTTTCCGCTGAGTTCGCTATACTACGACACGAAAATCGCCAAGCAACGATGTTGGCTCGGCAGGTGACGCGTGACGGTGATCGACCGAAAAAAATTCTTCGAGCGCACGATGCGGGAGAATTCGCTCCCGTCGTTGCGGTTTTCGATTATTGAAATCAGCGACCTTTGAGGCGGTACCGCCTCAAAGGTCTTTTTTGCGCGTAAAATCCGTGTGGAGGGAAAGAATGAATCTCAAAGGGACGGACATTTTGACGGCGGCGCAATTCACGCGCGACCAAGTGGAACAACTTTTTTCGGTCGCGGACGGTCTCGCCGCGCGGCTGCAAAAAGGCGAACGGCTGCGAACGCTCGACGGCAAATTGCTCGCGACCGTTTTCTACGAGCCGAGCACGCGCACACGCCTGTCGTTTGAGGCGGCAATGCAGCGACTCGGCGGCGGCGTGCTCTCCGTCGCGGAAGCCAAGACCGCGTCCAGCGTCGCCAAAGGCGAAACGCTGCCGGATACGATCCGCACGATCGCGAACTATGCGAACGCGATTGTGCTGCGCCATCCCGACGTGGGCGCGGCCCAGATCGCGGCGGACGCGGCAAGCATTCCGATCCTGAACGCGGGCGACGGCGCGGGCGAGCATCCCACGCAAGCGCTGCTCGATCTGTACACGATTCGCGCGGAGAAGAAAACGATTGACGGCTTGCGCGTCGCGCTCGTCGGCGATCTGAAGAACGGGCGCACCGTGCACTCGCTCGCGCGCGCGCTGTCGCTCTTCAAGGTCGATTTCTCGCTCGTCGCGCCTGCCGCGCTGTCGATGCCGACCGAGGTCAGCGACTATTTACGCGCGCGCGACTTTATCGTCGAAGAGACGAACGATCTGGCGCGGACGCTGCAAAAAGCCGACGTGGTGTATATGACGCGCGTGCAGAAGGAACGCTTTGCCGATCAAAAGCAGTACGAGAAGATGAAGAACTTTTTCATCTTGACGAGCGACCTGGTCAAGAGCGCGAAAGAAAATCTGCTGGTGATGCACCCGCTGCCCCGCATCGACGAAATCACGACCGATGTGGACACGCTGCCGAACGCGGCGTACTTCCGGCAGGCGAAGAACGGTGTGTTCATTCGGATGGCGCTGTTGGCGGAAGTGTTTGGGAATTAGATCACGTATCACGTATTACGTATTGCGTAATGCGTGAAAGGAGCATTCCAGTGTCTTTTAGCGATAAACTTGCCGCCGCGCAAACGCGCGCGGACTCCTGGCTCTGCATCGGACTCGATCCGGATCCGGACAAATTGCCGCCCGCGCTGCGCGGTCGTCCCGACGGCGTCGCCGCGTTCAACCGCGCGATCATCGACGCGACGCGCGATCTGGTGTGCGCGTACAAACCGAACCTCGCGTTCTACCTGGCGCGCGGCAGCGCGGGCATCGACGCGCTCGCGCAAACTGCCGCCGCGATCCCACGCGACATTCCGATCCTCCTCGACGCCAAGTTCGGCGACATCGATTCGAGCGCGCGCGGCTATGCGCGCTTTGCGTTCGACGTTCTGGGCGCGGACGCGGTGACAGTGAATCCGTACCTGGGTGCGGATGCGCTCGCGCCGTTCCTGGAGTACGAAAACCGCGCCATCTTCCTGCTCGCGCACACGTCGAATCCCAGCGCGTGCGATCTGCAAGAATCGCTGGTGGCGTCGGCGTTGCCCGAAGAACTGCCGTAGCCGCTGTTCGTGAATGTCGCGCGGTTTGCCGCGCGGCTCCGCGGAAACGGTCAAGTCGGGCTCGTCGTCGGCGCGACGTTTCCAGAACAGTTGCGCGACGCGCGCGCGGCGAACCCGAACGCCGTCTTCCTCATCCCCGGCATCGGCGCGCAAGGCGGCAGTCTGGCAGAGGCGGTCGAATTCGGCAAGAACGACGCCGGCATCGGTCCCCTCATCAATGCATCGCGCTCGATCCTCTATGCATCGAGCGGCGATGATTACGCCACGGCGGCGCGCGCGGCGGCGATCAAAATGTGCGGAGAGATACGCGCACAACGCAAGGCATAAATTTCAAAGCCCTTCCCGAACATCATCGAGAAGGGCTTGGAACAAGTCCGGTAAGCCAAGTCTCCGTCTCGCGCGGCGAGCGCAAGCGAATCAAGGACAGATGGGCATAGTCGGCGCGCTGGAGCAGAACCGGATAGTCGCGGCGATGACGCGGATGCGTGCTCAGCGCCCACGCGATCAACGAATCGCGACCGAAGAGCGCGTGCCAATGCTCGCGGTTGCCGTTCCACAATTCTTCGCGCGTGGCGATACGGCGCAGCGTGCGCCAGACCAATCGCTAGAGAATCAGCGGCAAGGCATAATCGATCCAAACGATCGTAGCCGCGCGCGTCCAGATCAGGTCACGCGCGATGCTGTAATTCCCATCGACGACCCAGGCGTCGCCGCGTAGCGCGCGGTCGACCCGGTCGCGAAAAACTTCAGCCGACGGCTCTGCCCAGTTCGGCTCCCAGTGCAGCGCGTCCAATTCGACGTGCGGAATCCCCAAGCGATTAGAAATCTGACGCGCCAGCGTTGTCTTGCCTGAACCCGTCGTGCCGATAACAGCGATCCGCTTCGCCTCACCATCCACTACCCACTATCCACCATTCACTGGCTCACCACTCGGGCCAGTCCAGCATTTGAACGTCCACTACCGTACCCTGGCGAACGAGCGTCACATCTTCTGGAACGACCAGCAAGCCGTTCGCGCGCGCAACCGACGTGAGAATGCCCGACCCTTGCTCGCCGGTCATGCGCGCGGCGTAGCCGCCCTCGCGTTTCTCGACGACGACGCGGATAAAGTTGCGCCGGTTCGCAGTGTTCACGACATCTTCCAAG
>DAIDTM010000316.1 GCA_027457205.1 Anaerolineae bacterium
GTTCGCGGCGACGCCGCCGGCGAGCAGAATCTGGACCGCGCCGAACTCGTTTGCCGCGCTCACGGTCTTTTCCACCAGCACGTCGGTGATAGCGGCTTGGAAACTCGCGGCAATGTCCGCGACCGGCACGCGCTTGCCCTCAAAACTCTGGACGAGGTGCAGCACCGCCGTCTTCAAGCCGCTGAAGGAATAATCGTACGTCCCGCGCAGCCACGCGCGCGGCAGTTTGAACGCCTCGGCGTCGCCGTTCTTCGCGGCGTCCTGAATCGCCGGTCCGCCGGGATAGCCGAGTCCGAGCAGGCGCGCGGTTTTGTCGAACGCTTCGCCGGCGGCGTCGTCCAGCGTGCGACCGAGCATCTGGTAATCGTTGTGCCCGCGCATCAGCACGATTTCGGAATGTCCGCCGGAAACAATGAGCGCGATCGACGGAAATGGATTTTCGATGGGCGACGCCGGCGTCGCTTCCAGCCAGTTGGCGTAGATGTGTCCTTCGAGGTGATTGATGCCGAGCAGCGGCACATCATTGGCGAACGCCAGCGCCTTCGCCGTGTTCACGCCGACGAGGAGCGCGCCGGCGAGTCCAGGTCCGTGCGTCACCGCGATCGCGGCGAGGTCGTGGAACGTGATGCCCGCGCCTTTCAGCGTGTCGTCGATCACCGGCACGATTTTCAGCACGTGCTCGCGCGACGCGATCTCCGGGAATACGCCGCCGTATGGCGCATGAAGGTCGATCTGCGATGCGACGACGTTGGACAGAATTTTGCAACCGTCTTGTACGACTGCCGCAGCGGTTTCGTCGCACGACGTTTCAATGCCAAGGATGAGAGCCATAAAATTTCCAATTGCCGATTTGCGATTGCCGATTGGCACAGGTCTCTAAATCAAAAATCTGAAATCGCAAATCGAAAATCATTGGGGTATCGTCGCCAGGTACGCCTGATTGCCGTTGATGTAGAAGAACTTTTTGTTCGGCTCGTCCACCGCCAGCGCCTTGAGCGCGTTGAACGCGTCGCGATATTGCGCGCCCGGTTTGAACTGACGCAAGAACTTGCCGCTCGTCTTGTCGATCTGGACGATGCGCTGATTGCCCGCGTCGGCGATGTAGACATCCGACATATTCTGGTTCGTGACAATCGATACGGCGTTCGACAGCGGTGTGTCCAGACCGCTAATCGTCAGATCGTTCGGACTGCCCTTGGTGAATCGCGCAATCGATCCATCCGCGCGCGCCAGCCACACATCGCCGTCGATTGCCATGTCGGTAACGCTCGTCAGATCGAAATTGACGCCGGGCGCAAAATACGTGGTAGACGATGTCCACGCGCCGTCCGTCGCGACGTATCGCAGAATCTGATTGCGCCCTTGATCGAGCAGATACAAATTCCCGGCGTAATTCGACGCCAGCGTGATGTGCGACCACTGTGCGCCATCGCGCGCGACGTGCGCGATCCACGCCGGTTTTGACGGATCGTACTCCAGGAACGCGCCGCCTTGATCAATCGCAATCAGGCGGCTGCCCTGATCGACTAGCGTCAGATCGATCAAGTTGCCGACAGTGTAATCGCCGGCTTTATCGCCGGCTTTGAGAATGACGCCATCGCCGGGCGTGGGCGTCACACTGGGTCCCGCCTCGTTGACGACGTAGTGGTACACGCGCGATGTGCCGCGATCCAGAATGTAAATATCCGGGTAGCGCGTGACGATGCGCGCCGGTTTCGCCTTGGGGTCGGAGAACGTCGCGAACGATGGAAGGAAGAGCAGCACCGAAATGCCGTTCACCTTGTCCAATTCATCTTGCGCCGCATAATACGTCGTGCGAATGGTCGAATTGTTCGGCGCGAGGGCTTGGGCTTGCTGCGTCAGCGTGATGGCTTGCTGAAGCGCGAGCCGCGCGGCGTTCTTGTCCGAACTCTCCAGATTCTTTCCCGACGCAATCGACGTATTCGCCTGACTGAGCAGGTCCGCGACCTGCGCGGCTTGAACGCGCTGCTGCTCCGCGCGCGCCGTGACCCACATCCAGCCGCCCGCGGCGATGAGCAAGAGCGGGAAGCCAAGCGCGAGCAGACGCCAGCCGGCTTGCTTCGCCGGCGGCTTGACACGCGCCGGTTGGTCATCCGGCGGCGCGCCGGGCAGGAAACTGCGGAGGAGGAAGAGCAG